>JACQXX010000069.1 GCA_016208495.1 Acidobacteriota bacterium
CCCGGCCAGTACTCATATTTCTTCACCAGCCCGCTTTCCTTCGCCACCTCATGCAGTGTTTGGAACATTGCCCGGATCGGCTCTGGCTTCACCTCGTCGAGCACCGCTCTCATCTGTCCATCTCCCACCAACCCCTTGATCTGGTAGATGCTTTTCAAGTTCTCCTGTTCCGGCTTCGTTTGTTCTCCAAACTCCAGCAACGACGCTTTTTTCAGCGAAAACATCGCAAACCCACTCCGCAGGATGTCTCCCAACTCATAGGTCCGATTATTGGCTCGATAGTCCTCGATTTCATCGAACTTCGCGCTGACTTTCCCGAAGACTTCTTCAAATGTTCGCTCTTTGATTCCCGGTTGTTTGGTGTTTGTCATCCCTTCAGTTTATCTTTTTTGGCTTTTGTTTTCCAAACAAAGAATTGCTGGCGGTCGTATTAGAAAATAGTTAAGTCATTCAATAAAATGAACTTAGTGATCTACTGACTACTGACTACTGACTATAAACTGGTATAATTCAGTATTGAACCTTCGGTGACTGGCAGGCTGGAGGCACGTATGAATCAGACAGATAATGTCACACAGATCAACGAATTGATGATCCTGGTTCGTGAAATAAGCGCCCGGCTGTAATCCACGCCTCATTTCCGGCTGGCTGACAGACTGGTCCAACCTTTCAACGGCCAGCGGAGTTGGGCGGAATAGGCGGTTGGAAAGTCTGGTTCGCCTTCAATTCCGACATCCCTGGTGGTGAGATGTCCAGAATGGCTGCGATAGGTCTTGAACAGCAAATCCCAAACAGCGAAAAAAGCGCCGAAATTGACATTGCTCCGGTCCGCTTCCTTTTGATGATGCCAGCGATGGAGTTCAGCTACGCAAAACACGAACCGCAACCACCCGGCGCGGTAGTCGATGTTCCCATGCTGCAACATCATATTGATTCCGAGAATCGCCAAGGCGCCGACCACGACCGGATACGGCGCGCCAAGCACCAGGACGAGCGTCACCCCTGGCACCCCTTCCAGAACCTGGTGAAGAGGATGGCGCTTTTCACCATTGACCCAATACAATCGCTTTGAACTGTGATGAACAGCGTGAAACCTCCACAAAATTTCGTTGGAGTGGCTCCATCGGTGGACCAGATACAAAAACAGGTCAATGATTGCCAAACAGACACCGACTTGAAGCGCAAGCGGCCATTCAACCGGCCACCAGTCGGCGAATAGAAGGCGGTCAACCAACACTGCGTACAGCATCAGGCTGACTTGTTTGATGCCGAAGTTCACCAGGTAGTGAAGAACGTCGGTCAGCGTATCGTGGTGGCTGTGATTCCAATCGGGTTCATAGGGCAACAGCCGTTCGAGACACCCGACACAGAGGGCGGAAACGACCATAACCGGCAAGACGACCTGAATTGACTGGAGTCCCGCCCCCAACCCCAGGATAATGATTGCCCCGCCGCCGAGCACCAACGTGGGGTAAATGAAAAATGACAAAACGGATTTGAGAAGCGTCATGATACCTTTCAATCTTGAATGAGTGATGGCGACCAGTTTGAAATCTATCACCCACTTTTTTGGAATACTTGAACGATTCAGCTATGCAGGAACGAGGCAAGTGGAAAGGCAATTTTACGCTCTGGTCCGGCGGGGGCGGATATGTCGGCACATCATCCGATACGAAGGTTCACGCCCATCACGCCATCCAATTGTGTTTTGCGCTTGAAGGATCCTTCAATCTCCGGTCCAGCCCATCACGAAAATGGGAAGCGTTCTCAGCGGCGTTGGTCGCCCCAGATGCGCCACATCAACTTGACGGCAGCGGCCATCGAATAGTTTTGGTGTACCTCGACCCCGAATCCGAAGCTGCCAGCCGGATCCGGACCCGGTTCACCGATGCGGCCATCCAACCAGTACCAGTTCAAACTCTGTCACCGTTGCTGGAGAAGATATATACCGAAGCTGGGCCCCAAGCCGACCTGATTCCGCTTTTCAACGCGATGGTCACGTCACTTGGCGGCGAAGCCAGCGTGCCGGGTTCGATGGATCCGCGAATTGCCCAGGCGACCAGGCTTTTGAATTCATCTGCTGAAGCGATTCCGACACTGCGGGAACTTGCCCAAAAGGTTCATTTGTCGCCGAGCCGCCTCGGACATTTGTTTCGAGCGCAGACGGGCCTCCCGCTTCGTTGTTACCGGCTTTGGCTCAGACTGCGACGGGCGCTTGACGCGTTGAACCAGACCGGTTCCCTCACCACTGCCGCCCACTCAGCCGCATTTGCCGATTCAGCCCATTTCAGCCGGACGTTTCGCCGAATGTTCGGTATCACACCGTCGGAATTAGCGGTTGAGCGGCAGACGCAACCCAGCAGGTCATATGCGCCAAGATAATACCAATTAGGGTTCAGGATTGCAGGGAAATACAATTGTTTCAATGGTTTAGCTGTTTGGTAATGCGAGTGCTTCATTGCAAAATGGGATGAAACACATTGGCCGGGTTCAGTAAAGATGTATGAAAGGAAATGTGGCTGGCGGTAATAAAAGCCACTCCTCGGTTACAATATTGGTTCCGGCGTTTTCGCCCACACAACCGATGGTCACCAGTCAAATCCCAACCAATCCATCCATTTTGAAGCGTCCCAAGGGTGAGTTTTTTTCTTGCCTTCAGTCCACTCTTGGTTTCAGGCACGAATCAGGAAATTGCGCATCATTCCGGCATCTTCGTGCTCCAGATTGTGGCAGTGGTAGACAAACAGACCGCTGTAATCCTCAAATTTGAGCAGCAATTTTACCCGCTCACCAGGCATGAGCAAAACCGTGTCTTTCCACCCTTCATCCACGTATCCGGCCCGCACCGTGTTCCAACCGGAAGCGAATCCCGGCGTGATTTGCCGTTCGATCACCTGGAATTGCACGCCATGAATGTGGATCGGATGCATCATCCGCATGCCCATCATTCGGGCGGAACCGGCATCATTGACGAGGTTCCATGCCTCCAGTGTGCCGAGTTGAACAATTTCGTTCTCGGCTACCTCATTCATTGCAAACCGCCGCCCATTGAGGACCCACGCCATCCGGTTAAAGGACGTGCTGAAGGTTCGTGGCTTGTCCCGGTTGACCGCATCTTCCAATCGATGACGGGAAATCGTGGACAAAGTGGAGGGCACTGCAAATTTTCCAACCTTTTCTTTCCTGACTACCACCACATTCATCACCGTGAAGGGAGCGCCGTTCGTCAGGGATGCCCCACCGCCCATCATCCCACTCTCCGCACCTGAAAAGCCCAGGCTCAACAGCCGCATGGTTGATCCAACCGGGAACTTTTGGAAATCAACCACGATCTCGATCCGTTCACCTGGAGCCAGCATGACATACTCGCGCCAAAGTGGTGCTTCCAACAGCCCGCCATCCGTCCCGATCACAGCCATTGGTGCGCCATGACTCCAGGCGAGTTTGTAGACGCGCGAATTTGATCCGTTTACCAAACGCAACCGATACGCCCGCGTGGCCACCGGGAGGACGTAATCAGGTTTTCCGTTGACCAGAATTTGATTGCCCAGAAAACCATCCATCCCATTCATCATTCCGCCCGTCTGGTAGGAAAGCTGATGGTTGCCGTCAAAAAGACGATCCTGAATCACCAGCGGAAGGTCGTGCTCACCGGAAGGAAGCCGGGTGGCTGATTCTTCATCGTCTGAAACCAGAAAGAGACCGGCTAATCCATGGTAGACTTGCGGCCCAGTGCGTCCATCCGGATGTGGGTGAAACCAGTAAGTACCCGCCCGATTCCGAACCTGGAACTCGTAGACATAGATTTGACCCGGATTGATGAGATAACGCGGATGGGCGTCCATCTCGGATGATAGACGCAGACCGTGCCAGTGAATCACCGAAGCCTCCGGCAAGTCATTCCGAAAGTTGATGCGGATGTTTTGCCCTTGATGAACCCGGATAACCGGCCCCAGGTAACTACCGGCGATGGTTTCAATAGACCCAGAATCACCCTTGAGCAAAGCTGCCTGATAGGTCCAAACCCGAGTCGGCTGACCCGGGAAAAGGGAAACGTCGGCTGGAGTTGCCTGTAAGTCAATTTCAACGTCCGGGTCAAAGGTGCTGCTGGTTTGAAATGCGGTCGCTGGTGAATCGGCTTTTATTGATGAGAATGGAAAACCCTCTGTCCCCAAGACCGTCACGCCCAGCGTTGCCAGTTGCAGAAAATCTCTTCGATTGAGAATTCTGTTGCCCTTGATTTCATCAAATGGGTTGAAGCTACGTTTCATACAGCTAAACCTCCCTCCCGTTCACCGTTTTTCCTGCCTTTCAGATGTGAAGACGAATTGACGAATTGAACCTGTCCGCCCTTCCGCCTTCTGAAAAGTGACGGCAATTGCAATGCCACACCTGGGAAGTTGGCAAGACCCTCTCAATGGCCTTGAAATAATACCAATTTAGAATAAAGAATGGTTTAAATCCATTGATTTCAAATATTTAATAATTTCCTAATGCGAGAGTTCCATTCCAAAATGGGATGACTGTTTTTTTAACCTATTTTCACCAGTTTTGGGTCTCCAGGTCTGGGAAGTTTCACCTATATTGGGTATTTCCCAACTATGTTGGGAAATACCCAAAAATCCGTCCTGCGACACGCTCTACTCAGTTTCCTAATGGTATTTGCGTTCCATGCCGGAGGTCCTCCCCAAATGAGAATGCTAGTTTGAATAAGTACCTTGTCATAAATTTCCTGAGATATTGGACTTGGTAAGTGTTTGATTCTTTTCGTGTATTTCGTGTGTTTCGTGGTTCAAAATGTCTGGAAATTTTCAGTAAGGTACTTAACATATCCTGGCCGAAAATCTATGGATGTCCCGGTGTCCGAATTTGCTGAAGAAGTCACCGAAACATACTCTAATCTATCAACTATTGACAGTAGTTGTTTGAGTACCTATAGTGCCTACCTCTCATTATTTTTTCACCTCGTAAGACCTCACCGACCATGCCGAAGTTTTCACTTAGAGGATTTAAAACTGACCGTCAGGGCGCCAGCCACGTGCTGGGCGAATTGGAGACCGTCATCATGGAACTCCTCTGGCAGCAGCCCCAGCAAACCGTTTCTGAAGTAGAAACCCGTCTTGCCCACAGCCGGACCATCGCCCATACCACGGTATTGACAACGCTTGACCGACTCCATCGCAAAGGCTATCTGACACGCGAAAAGGAGGGGAAAGCGTTCGTCTATGCCCCGACCTATACCCGCCAGGAATTTGAACGCGGAATGGCCGAAGAGGTCCTGAGTGCTATCTTGAAAGGAATTGGTGAACCGGCACTGTCCACGTTTGTGGATATGATCGGTGAAGACGAAGCCCAGTTGAACAAGCTGGAAGCCTTGATTCAGGAAAAACGAAAGGACCGGCAGTCATGAATATTTCGCCGTGGGCGCTCCTGCTGGCCGGTATTGAGAATTTTGTCCTGATCAACACAGGTCTGTCCGGGCTTGTGTTTTTTCTGATTGGCATCATCCGGGCAAGTGGACAGTTGACCACCTGGCATCCGTTGAGACAATCGCGGTTGTACGCATCAGCCATGGTCTTCCCCGCTGTTTTTTCAGGCTGGCTGGTGCTGGCGTCCTTGCTGCCGGTGGGCTGGATGAACCGGTCACAATGGGCCACCCACCACACGGAACCCCATACCCTGCATTTGTTAAATGCCCTGACTTCGAGTTTTGACCCAGCCCTGGAATATTCCACCTTCCTGTTTCTGGTTGGAGCAACTGTCATCGCTGGCCTGGTGGCAGTCCAGGCGTATGTCCGTATCGGAAGCCTGGTGCGATGTCTTGAAATCGGCGGCGAGCCCATCTCAACTGAGCAAATGGAACAAGTGAACCACCTGTGCCACCAGCATGGGTTGGAAGTTGGATTGGTCTGCAGCCGGCGTCCGTTTTCGTTTGTATGGGGCTATTTCAAATCAAAATTGATTGTGTCAACCGGGCTGCTCAATAGCCTGACCAGAGAGGAGCTGGCGGCTTTGCTTCACCACGAAGCCGCCCACCACCACCGTCGTGACAATTTGTTGAAGTGGTTGCTGACGATGTGCCGGTACAGTTCGTGTGCCTTTCCCCTGACGAATGTCGTGTATCGCTGGTGGAGCCATTCGGTTGAAATGATTTGTGATGAGGTCGCCGCCGAACGCACTCACCCATTGGAAGTGGCCGAGGCGCTGGTGAAAATCAAGCGACTGGCGGGCACTCTCCCGATGGGTCCCCAGGCCGGGCAATCAGCGTTCTTTGGTGACACCGCTCACCATTTGGAACACCGCATTCATCATCTGGTCGGGTTGCTGGACTCTCAAGAACGCGTCTCGGTAGCACGGCTATCCCACTCCTGGACTGGTTCCGCTCTGTGGCTGACCGCCATGTTTGGGGCCGTGTTAGTGGGGGTGTTTGCCATTTCGCCGCTGGCCATCCACCGACTCGTGGAACAATTCCTCCACCAATTTTGACCTTTGTCGGTTGGATCAATTTTTTCGCGGGTTCAGATTTTCAAAAACTATCGTCGGTAGTTTTCGGGAGAATGAGGAATGAACAGAAAACCACCAATTTGGGCACTGGCCAGCCCGTTCTTTTCAATGAAAACAGTTGCCACCATTTGTCTTGCGGGCCTGGCATTCGGAATCGGAATGACCGGGTGTTCACCTCAAGCCCCACCCCAAGTCCATTCCGAAGCCGAGGAAGAAGCACTGGCTCGCACTGAGTTTACCAGCCGGATTGAGAATTTTTTTGAGTACGAACCACTGAAAGCCAATCGCAAAAGCCAGTTTTTGATTCATCTCACCGATTTAACCGACGGTTCGCCAGTTGAAAAAGCCGAGGTCGTGCTTTCGATCCGAAGAAAAGGGCAACCATCTGAAATCGCTCAAACCAGAGCCCGCATCGGGAAAGTCACGGGAATCTATGTGGCCGATGTCGCAATTTCCAATTCAGGACAGTACGACATTGAATTTCACGTCAAAAACAACAAGCTCGATGAACGGCTGACCGTGACTGATTTTCAGGTTGAGTAATACCAATTTAGGTCAGGGTATCGGGGTCAGGGAAATACAATTTTCTCAATAACTTAACCTTGCCGTAATACGGTGGGTCCATTCCAAAATGGTATAACCGCCAATCGAATCATTGCCATACCGGAGAACATCGTCAT
This sequence comes from Acidobacteriota bacterium, assembly GCA_016208495.1. NCBI lineage: Bacteria > Pseudomonadati > Acidobacteriota > Acidobacteriota bacterium. The sequence goes on from JACQXX010000069.1 coordinate 7,185, forward strand.
GGGAATCCCCGATCTTTCACCAGCCCCGAAGGTCACTCCTGAAAATCCAACGCCACAGACTGGCCAAAAAATGTCCTGGGTTCTCTGGCTGACCGTCCTGATGCTGGTTGCAAGCATCCTGACGGCTGCCCTGTGGCGGCGACCAGGCTCCGTTGTGGAAGAACCACCCGTGGCCGCTCAAAGTACCGGTACGGTCAAGTTCCTGATGGAACAGCAATGGCTCATCCGGATGAAACTGGCACTGGTTGAGGCAAAAACTGTCGCCCGTCAGATCACTTCCACCGGGCGGGTCGTGGCAACGCCGGAACGCCAGGCCGTGGTGTCGCCTCCGGTTGAAGGCATCATTACCGATTCGCACCCCCTTCCCCGGATTGGTCAAGCGGTTTCCAAAGGGCAATTGCTGGCGATCTTGCAGCAAACACCGACAGCCGGAGACGCCGGACAAATTTCCGCCGCCAACGCCCAGGTCCGAATTGAAAACGCCCGGCTGGAAGCTGAACGCCGCCAGTTGGCCCAGGATGTCAATAAAACCCAGGCCCGGTTGACACTGGCCAAAAATGAGTATGACCGGGCGCAAAAGCTCCACCGGGATGGAATCGTCTCACTGAGTGAAGCACAAACAGCGGAGACCGAATTGAAAGCTGCGGAAGCAGATTTCATCGCCGCCCAAAACCAGTTGCAGGCTTTAAACAACTCCTCAACCATTGCCCCTGCGGAAGAAACCACGCGGGTTGAAATCCGGTCACCACTGACCGGCACGATTACAGCCGTTCATAAATCGCTCGGCGAACGCGCCGCTTCCGGAGAAGCCATGTTTGAAATTGTCAGTCTGGATGAGGTTTGGGTGGAAGCTCCGCTCTTTGAAAAGGACCTGCACCGGCTGGCAATCGGTAAAACGGCGTTTTTTACAACCGTGGCCGTCCCCGACGTGGAATACACCGGGAGTCTCGTCAATATTGGATCCGTGATTGACGAGCACCTCCGGGCGGCAACGGTGATTTTTTCAGTTCCGAATCCCCGCCGTGAACTCCGCATCGGGATGCAGGCCAATGTTCGGCTTGATGCCGGTGACCAGGTCGAAGCCACGCTGATTCCGCGTGAAGCCGTGCTCGATCACGAAGGAAAGAAAATCGTGTACGTGCTGCTTTCAGGCGAAGAGTTTGAACGACGCGAAGTCAAGGTTGGCGATGAATACGGCCCAACCATTGCCATTCTTGCTGGGCTCAAGCCAGGGGAGCGAGTCGTTACTCAGGGCGCCTATCAACTCAAACTTCAGGAACTCAGACCCGCAAACGCCGGCGCCCATACCCACGAAACCTGACCCGGCACTCCGAGCCCCAAACCCTATGCTGAATAAAATCATTGACTGGTCCCTCAACAACCGGCTGCTGGTCATCATCGCAGCCGGTGTGCTGCTGGTGTATGGCGGCGTAGTTGCATTTCAGACACAGGTTGACGTGTTCCCCGATTTAACCGCACCAACCGTCACCATTCTGACTGAAAGCCACGGTCTGGCCCCCGAAGAAGTCGAATCGCTGGTTTCACTGCCGATTGAATCCGCCATGAACGGCACGGCGGGGGTGTTTCGGGTGCGGTCCAACTCAGCCATCGGCATTTCGCTGGTGTTTGTGGAATTCCAGTTTGGCACCGACATTTATCGTGCCCGGCAACTGGTAACGGAAAAGCTCCAGCAGGTTCGACTTCCAGAAGGTGTGTCTCCGCCGACATTGGGGCCGATTTCCTCGACCATGGGCGAAATCATGCTCATTTCAATGACCAGCACCACAACCACGCCGATGGAGCTTCGCTCTCTGGCAGACTGGACTGTTCGCCCGCGACTACTCGGAGTCACCGGAGTCTCTCAGGTAATGATCATTGGTGGCGAAACCAAACAATTCCAGGTTTTGGTGAACCCGGCCAAACTGGCTGACTATCAAATTAGCCTCAAAGAAGTCACAGACGCGGTGATTGCCGCCACGGCCAACGCGCCCGGCGGATTTTTAGAGCGTCCGAATGAAGAATTTCTGATCCGGGGCCGTGCCAGAATTCATTCCATTGAGGACCTGGCTCATTCAGTCATTACCGTCCGCGAGACCGTACCAGTGCTGGTCAAAAATGTGGCAACGGTTCAAATCGGCCCGGCACTCAAACGCGGAGATGGAAGCTTTAACGCCCAACCAGCCGTGGTGGCCACCATTCAGAAACAGCCGAATGCCAACACCCTTGAAGTCTCCAGCCAGATTGAAGCGACGCTGGCCAGCCTGAAACCAACCCTTCCACCAGATGTCACGATTGATACCAAAGCCTTCCAGCAAGCTGATTTCATCAAGCGGGCGATTGGCAACGTGCAGCGAGCATTGCTCGAAGGGGGCATCCTTGTCACCGTCATTTTGTTTCTGTTTTTGTGGAATTTCCGAACGACGTTCATCAGTCTGACTGCCATTCCACTTTCACTCATCGCAGCGGTCCTGGCCATGAACTATTTTGGGATGAGCATCAACACCATGACGCTCGGTGGACTGGCCATTGCCATCGGGGAACTGGTGGATGATGCCATTGTGGACGTGGAAAACGTCTTTCGTCGGTTGAAACAAAATACCCAATCTGCCCAGGCGGAACCAGTGATTCGAGTTATCTTCAAAGCTTCAAGCGAAATCCGAAACTCGATTGTGTTTGCCACGCTGATCATTGTGCTGGTGTTTATTCCGCTGTTTAGTCTGAGCGGGTTTGAAGGGCGGATGTTTGCGCCGCTTGCATTTGCCTACATTATCTCAATTCTGGCATCGCTCGTGGTCGCACTGACCGTGACTCCGGTGCTGTGTTATTACCTGCTGACCCGTTCGGAGTTGCTCCATCACGAAACTGACTCACGGTTCGTGGTATGGCTCAAACGCCATTACACCCGGTTGCTTGACTGGACACTGCATCATCCCTACCAGATTATCGGGGCCTCCGGCGTGATGCTCCTGGCGGCTTTGGCCATCATCCCGCTGATGGGAAAGGAGTTTTTGCCTCCGTTCAATGAAGGCACGCTCAATATCAACGTCAATCTGCCGCCTGGAACCTCGCTCAACGAATCAACCCGGATCGGCACCATCGTTGAAAACATGCTGCATCAAATACCGGAGGTTGTCAGCACGACCCGTCGGACCGGGCGAGCGGAACTGGATGAACACGCCGCTGGAGTCAACACCAGTGAAATCGAAGTGGTCACCGAGGAAAAAAATCGCCCGCACGCCGAAGTCATGGAAGAAGTCCGCCAAAACCTGAGCCGGATTCCCGGCGCATCAGTCGAGGTCGGCCAGCCGATTTCACACCGCATTGACCATTTGCTTTCGGGTACACGGGCACAAATTGCAATTAAGATTTTTGGCCCGGATCTGGCAACCCTTCGCTCCAAAGCCGAAGAAGTTCGAGCGGCAATGGAAACCGTGCCCGGAATCGTTGACCTGATCGTTGAGCCGCAAGTTGGTGTGCCGCAAGTTCAAATCAATCTCAATCGCCAGGCAGCGGCGGCGGTTGGATTGCAGGCTGCAGATTTAGCCGAAACCGTGGATACCGCCTTCAACGGCCACATTGCAGCCCAGGTGCTCGAAGAGCAGCGAACCTATGACGTGCTGGTTCGACTTGAAGATTCCGCCCGCCAGTCGGTCGAAAGCATCGGCAAGACATTGATTGACACCCCGATTGGGGCCAGGGTTCCAATCAGTCAGGTGGCTGAAATTCGAACTGATCAAGGGCCAAATACCATCAACCGGGAAAATGTCCAGCGCCGCATCATTGTTCAGGCCAATGTTGCCGGGCGTGATTTGGGAAGCGTCATTGAGGATGTTAAAACCGCTATTTCTCGAACAGTTCCCATGCCGCAAGGCTACTATGTGCAATATGGCGGACAGTTTGAGTCACAAGAACGCGCCTCGCGGCAAATCCTGATTCTGTCGCTGGTTTCCATCGGCGGCATTTTTTTCTTGCTCTATCTGGCCTTGAAATCGAGCCGGTCAGCATTGCTCGTGATGGTCAACCTTCCGCTAGCGCTTATCGGAGGTATTGTCATGGTCTTTGTGTCCGGTGGAACGCTTTCAGTCGCATCCATGGTTGGATTCATCACGTTGTTTGGAATCGCCACCCGCAACGGGATTATGCTCATCACCCACTATCTGCATTTGATCCAGGAAGAATCCCTCGATTTCCGGGAGGCGATTGTTCAGGGGTCACTGGAACGGTTGAGTCCAATCTTGATGACTGCCCTGGTGACCGGTATCGGCCTGATCCCGCTTGCGCTCGGCAAAGGTGAGCCGGGCAAGGAAATCCAGCAACCGATGGCCGTTGTCATTTTAGGTGGTATTGTGACCTCCACGTTTCTCAATATGGTGGTCATTCCAGCCTTGTTTTTGAAATTCGGTGGGGTCGCCAGGTATCTTCGAGAAACGCAACCTTCCGAATAAGAATCACCAGCACCAACACCTGATGCCAGGTGAATTCACAAAATTGGCCTGGATAGCTTGAGCAGCTATGATGAAATCTTGATTCATTCCATTTCTGCTCCAGGAGCTTGCTACTGATGATCAATCCGCAACTTACCTATTTTGCGTTGCTGGTGATTCAGGCACTCCACCTGTTACACCACCGACTTGCCAAACGACATATCAGTTTTGCTGAAGTAATTTCGGCAGCCGTCCTCTGTGTTCCTCCATCATTGTTGCTTCCAGCCTGGTTGTTTGTGCTGACCCATGGCGTCCTCATCGCGGTGCAGATCATTGGAAGCCTTTGGATCCAAAAACTTTCCCCGCACTGGGAAACACCGCTGCAAAAGTGAACCGTCCGTCACTACACCCTCCCTACTTGCCTGTACAACCCAAAAAGAAAATGATAAGGTGGCGCGTTTTAATTGACTTGCCCATTCCGGGCTATACCCACCTGAAAGAATCTGCTTATGTCTGCTTCGGACCTTGACGAAGATCTTGACCATTCCGACGACGAATTTGAGGACGAAGAGGAAGAGGAAACCCTCGAAGACCTGATTGTCAATCTGGCTGACGAATTGCGCCGGGTTGGCCGCGAAGTGTTTAAAGTCAACCGGGCGGTTGACCGCAACCAGGAACTCTTTGAAGACGCCCTCAAGGAACTGCGCCGACTCAACCGCGACGCAACCAAAGCTGCCGCCTCAGTTGATTCCAGTGCGATTGAACAAGCTGTCCTTGAAACCAAAGCCTCGCTGTGCAAAGAGTTGCTTGGTGTGCTTGACGGACTCGAACTCAGCCTGGCTTCGGCCAAAGACATCGTCACGCAACTCGAAATCGCGCTTGATGAAAACACAACGATGGCTGAGGAAGTGGCCGTGAATTTTGAGACACTTTCTCATTCCTTCCCACCCGAGGTATTGGCCTGGTTTTCCCTCGCCCGCACCTTCCGCTGGGATGTGACCGACACCGCCAATTCATTCAATCAATGGCTTGAGGGTCAACACATGGTCATTCGTCGGTTTCTGGCTGTTTTAGCCGCTGTTGGAGTAGAACCGATTGATTCAGTTGGATACCGCTTTATGCCGGACCGACACAAAGCCGTGTCGGTTGAAATCCGAACCGATGTTCCAGCAGGAACCATCGTTGATGAAGAAGTGAAGGGCTATACCCTGGACGGGAAAATTCTTCGCTTCGCAGAGGTGATCGTAACTCGTTATGAGTAAAACAGTTGGCATTGATCTTGGCACCACCAATTCACTGGTGGCCATTCTTGAAAACGGCATTCCCCGCATTCTGGAGCGCAATGGTGAGCGCCTGATTCCCTCCGTTGTCGGCCTGTCAGATGAAGGCGAATTCATTGTCGGACAGGCAGCGCTCAACCAGTATGTCCTGGCACCAGAACGAACCATTCGCTCGATTAAACGCAAAATGGGCTCGACCGAGAAAGTTCAACTCGGGGACAAATCCTATCTGCCGGAAGAAATTTCAGCTTTTATTTTGACCTATCTCAAGAAAATGGCTGAGGAACTGCTGGGTGAGCCGGTCACGGAAGCGGTGATTACGGTTCCGGCCTACTTTAACGACCTCCAACGCCAGGCCACCAAACGCGCTGGCGAACTGGCCGGCCTCAATGTCATTCGCATTATTAACGAACCGACGGCAGCGGCGCTGGCCTACGGCATTGACCGTCAGGAAGACCAGTACCTGCTGGTCTATGATTTGGGCGGCGGTACGTTTGACGTGTCAGTGATTGAACAACAGGGCGAAATCCTCGAAGTCCGCGCCAGCAATGGAAACGTCAATCTCGGCGGTGATGACTTTGACGAAAAACTGCTCGAACACCTGCTGCTGCACCTCTCCACTTCTCACCGCTATGACTTCAAAGCGGATCGGCGGGCCATGGCGCGCCTGAGTCGGGCTGCCGAGCGGGCCAAAGTGGTCCTGTCCGATGCCCCCTATGCCCAGGCAGTCGAAGAGTTTCTGGCCCGGTATGACGGCAACATTGCCCACCTCAACGTTGAAGTCAATCGCGATGAATTTGAAGAACTCATTGCGGAACAACTTGATTCGACCTGCGATCTGATTGACAAAGCGCTGACCGATGCCGAACTCAAAGCTGAGCAGCTCAAGCGAGTGTTGCTGGTGGGCGGTTCATCGCGAATTCCGATGGTGCGTGAACTGTTGGAAGAACATCTGGGCCTGGAACCCTCAATGGAAGTCAATCCGGACGAAGCCGTGGCGCTCGGGGCCGCTGTTCAAGCCGGCATCATCAAAGGCGACTCAATCGCAGCCATGTTGATTGACGTCGCACCACACAGCCTGGGGATCGAAGTCGCCGAACTCTTTATGACCAACATGGTGCCAGGTCGGTTTGCGCCGTTGATTCACCGCAATACCACGATTCCCACCACCAAATCCGAGCGGTTTTTTACCATTACTCCCACCCAGGACACGGTTGAAGTCAAAGTTTTTCAAGGCGAAAAAATGATTTGCGCGGAAAATACTTCGCTTGGAAGCTTTCAATTTACCGATATTCCACCGTCGGAAGACCCCGAACGTCCCCGCGAAATCATCGTCCAGTTTAGTTATAACCTGGACGGCATCCTCGAAGTCTCAGCCTTTGATCGGCATGGGAAACGCAAGGAATCGCTGGTCCTCAACACGCTTGCCACCCAACGGGCAGCATCCGAGCCTGAACAAACCGCGCACTTTGAACCTGAGCTTGAACGCACCATCAAGGATGCCATTGGGGATGCCACCCGGATGGAAACCCAGCTTGAGGCTGACGGGAAAAAGAAAGCGGCTGAAAAAATCCGCACTGTCCGCCACAGATTGGAAAAAGCCCACGCTGAAGGCAAAGAACCACAAGCTCGCAAAGCACTCGAAAAGCTTGAAGATATGCTGTACGAGTATGAATAGGGCTGAGGGCTGAGGACTGAGGGCTGAAGAATTGGTTTTATTTCATCCCCCATCCTTCATCCCCCATCCCTTCGATTGCCCCAAGCCCTCAGCCCCAGTTCTTCATTCTTCAATTTGTGATTTATGGGAAAGAAACACCACCAGAAAAATAAACCAGCGCCAAAAATTGATCTTTCGGAAGTGTTGAATCGGATACAGGTCAATCTGGTCGACAAGCAACCCGAAGAAGCACTCAAAGGGTTGCGGCGGTTGGAAACTCATCTTCGACAGGCTGAAGCCAAACCAGGCAGTGCCGATCCGGCGTTGATTGCCGCCAAACCACAGATTCACTCGCTGCTGGCCAAAGCCAATTTTGCCAGTGCATTACAGGCAACGGATCCGGTGCAAAAAAATGCCTTTCTGGAAGAGGCCATTAAACGGTCGCCGGCTGATGCAGGATATCTCTTCACGGCTGGGGCCACGGCACTTGTCCAGGGAAATCCCAAACTGGCCCTCGACCGCTTTCAGAGAGTACACCAGCTTGCGCCAGGAAATCGGTTGATGGAGCGAGCCCAACTGACCGCGTGGCTGGTGGCTGGTCAAACCCGTGAAGTTCGTGATTTCCTTAGACGCCTGACACCAGAACAAACCACACCCACCCACCAGCGGATTGAATTTTTGCGGAGTGCCCTGACTGGCGGTCTCGAACCCACAACAACCCAGCCAGTCAAACCAGTCCAGACCAAAAAATCGAAACCCACCACTGACACAGCGTTTTCAACCCTTGAAACACCCGTGTTTTCTGGGTGGACAGCTCTACTGCAAGGGAATGAACCTGAGGCGTTGACTCAATTTGCAAACCTTCCAGTTATCACCCATCACCTGAGCAAAACTGAAGCTGCCGTACTGGGGAGCCAGTCATTTTATGCCGGTTGGATGCAGATTCGCGCCGGAGAACTCAAATCGGCATTGATGAATTTGAGCGAAGCCCACCGCATTGCGTCCGCCTCTGGGCTGACGTTACCCTGGGTCACTCGCCTCAAACCCTGCTTTTTTGCGCTGGCAGATCAGGCACTCCAGACCGATCAGCTTGATATTGCAATGGCAGTTTGGGAATTGCTCCACCAATTGGAGCCCACCAACGAAGCCATCAAAAAGAATCTGGCGTTTGCCTTTCAAATCAAAGCCGGCGAAGCCTGGAAGCAACAAAACCTGCCGGAAGCAATTGAATTCTGGAAAAGATCCTATGGAGGCTCTAAAGACGAACAAACCCTTAAACATCTGGCCATTGCGCTGGAACAATCAGAAAAGATTGACGAATCAATTTCATACTGGAAGCAATACCTTCAGCGACAACGCCAGCAACTCAAATCAAGGGGAACTGATACCGCGTTTAAACAATCGCTGGTCCAACTGACGGAACATGTCTTGGATTTGATGTTGTCCACAGATCGTCCCAATCACGAAGTATTTCAGGAGCTCGATAACGGTCTCAAACTCGACCCGACCAACCTTGAATTGCGCAAAATCGGGGCCGAAATCTATATGGGGCTTGGCAAGACCCAGCAGGCGCTCAAACATATCGAGGTCATTGAACGCGCTCACGGGGCCTCGGTGGATATCCTGATATTGAAAGGCTTTATTTTGGGCCCTGAGAAAAAGAATTTCGACAAAGCATTTGCCTGCTTTGAGCAAGCCTATCAACTGGACCCAGACAATCCACGCGCCCAGGCAGTCTATGGGCTTGGCCTCAATCGAGCTGGAATCAATGCTGAAGAGCGTGGCGATACGAAATCAGCCATTGAGTTTTATGAAAAAGCACTCACCATCAATCCCAGCTTTACTCCTTCGTTACTATCGTTGCTGTTGCTCTACCTGACTCAGAAGGATCAGGTAAAGGCTGATGAAACCATCGCCCGACTTCTGGCGACGGAGCACAATAAAGCCGGCATCCACCTTTCTATTGCAAGCGCCTTGATGAAATATGGCGATCCAAAACAGGGCGAGAACCACATCAAACAAGCATTGAAACTGGACTCATCGGCTGAGACTATTTATGACATCGGCGAGATTTATCTTAACGCCAACCGGATGAAAGAAGCTCATAAGTACTTTGATCGCCTGCTCAAGCAAGAAGATATCGAACCGGCACTGGATGTGGTCTCCCTGTTTGGAAAGGAAGGCATGTACCAGGAAGCCCTTGGGTATTGCGACAAAATCGCCAAAGCCTTCCCGATTGACCCGGAACCGCACTTTGCCAAAGCATTTTTTCTGACCGAGCAACTGGAACTGACCAAAGCCTATGCCGAGCTTGAGGCAGCAGAACGCAAAGCACTCAAGTATGACCCGCTGGACCGGCTCCCTGAAATCCGGATGCAAAAGAATGGAATTCAAAAGGTGCTGGATCTGATGAAAAGCCTGCCTCCAGGCGGCCCGAAATTCCCATTTAGTTTTTAAGTGCCAGTCCTGTGCTCGCGGAAAGAGTGGTTGTGGTAAAAACTTGATCCTTCTCGTGTTTTTCGTGGTTAAAATAGAAGATTTTCGTTATGAACAAACTTCCAAGCGTTGAAAATCCATATGCCGTGCTGGGAATCAGCCGTGATGCCAGCGAAATCGAAATCAAGCAAGCATATTTTGGGCTGGTGCGTGAGCACTCACCTGAGCACGATCCCGAAGGATTTAAACGAATCCGGGCAGCGTATGACAAAATCCGGTCTGCCAAAACCCGCACCGAAACCGATCTGTTTCTGGTTGAATCACCCACGCTGGCCGATCTCCGCGCACAGTTTATTCGCACCTCGGTACCGTTGCCGGAACTGACACCGGAACTGATCAAGGCAGATTTGTTGGCCTTGGAAACCACTTTGATTTATGAAGAAGTTGTAATGAGTCTTCAATAGATTGAAACTATCCCAAAATTGAAGACGTATCTGGCGGCAATTCCAAAACACCTGCTTTTCAAATCATCTAAAATCAAACGGATTCATCTTTCGAGGAGAGCAAACTGATGCTTAGTCTGACCCTTACGTTTCGTCGCTTGAGTGCCGCGACGCTCTCAGCCCTATTGCTTGGAGGCAGCTCACTTCCTGCCCTGGCCCAGAATCCCAATCCGACACCGGAATCGCTGGTTGCCGTCAACACCCCAACCGATGGCATTGTTCGAACGCAACCGCCCGCCACCTCAACGTCTACTCAAGATTCAGCCACCAGTACCGCCAAACAAGAACCAAAAGCGGTTGATACCTTGCCAACGGAACGCGTCGGCGTGGATCGAAGCAAAGTGCTCAAACTGGCCCTCCACGATGCGATTTTGATGGCGCTCAACAGCAACATTGATATCGAAGTTGAGCGCGGCAACGTTCAGATTGCCCAGTATGATATGGAAGGCTCGCGCGGCGCCTATGATCCATTGCTCAGCTCGCAATTCAATTTCAATTCGTCAGTGACACCGGAAACCCGAACGTTTGTGGGTGCCCAGGGGGGATCGGTCGCCAGCAAGCAACTAGATTTCAACGCCGCGCTTCGCCAGTCGCTTACAACGGGTGGAAATTATCAAATCAGTTTTAACAACTCGCGCCAGCAAACCAACGCTCAATCCCAGGGATTAAATCCGCAATACTTTTCCGAACTGCGCTTTCAATTTACCCAGCCGTTAATGCGCAACTACCGCTCCAGCCAGAACGAGCGGTTGATCAAGATCAACAAAAAGCAATTGACGCTCAGTGACAGTGCTTTCCGCCAACGCGTGATCACCACGATTTCACGTGTCCAGGCGGCCTACTGGGATCTGGTGTTTGCCATCCGTAACAGCCAGATTTCCCGCGAAGCGGTTGAACTGGCCGACGTCACGCTACGCAATAACCTCCGTCAGGTTGAAGTCGGCACGCTCGCCCCAATCGAAATTGTCTCAGCTCGCGCCGATCTTGAAAGCCGCAAAGACACCGCCATTTCAGCCCTCCAGCAAGTGACAATTGCTGAAAACGCGCTCAAAGCGTTGATTTTGGGCGACCCACTGGCTGACCAGTGGAACGCGGTGATTGAACCAACCGAAAAAGTGGAGTTTACCGCGATTGACATTACCCTGGATGACGCGATTAAAAGTGCCTTGCAAAATCGCCCGGAAGTGGAACAAATCAAGCTTCGACAAGAGCTGAAAAATGTTGACCTTCAATTCTTCCGTAATCAGGAAAAACCACAGGTTGATTTTGTTGCCAGCTATATACTCTCTGGATTAGCCGGTCAAACTTCGAGTGATTCATCCTCGTTCGCACCACAGACAGCCGCCGATCAATTACGTTCGTCAATCTACTCGTTCAACCAGCAACTGGGTCAGCCGACTCTGATCAATCCAATTACCCGACAGCAACAGTCTGTCATCCCAGACCGCTTTGTGGGTGGGTATGGAGCAGCGTTGTCAAATGTCTTTTCATTTGATTTCCGAAGCTACAACCTGGGTGTGAATTTTAGCTTTTCATTTCGCAACCGGACCGCCAAAGCCAATATCGGTCGTACCCTGGCTGAAAATCGCCAACTGCAGGCTCAGGAACGGCAAACAGTGCAGACGATTCAAGCCGAAGTTCGCAACGCCGTCCAGGCCGTGCTCTCAGCCCGGCAACGCTATGAAGCCGCCCGCGCCGCTCGCATTGCGGCCAAAGAACAGCTTGAAGGCGAACAGAAAAAGTACGAAGCTGGTATTTCAAACAACTTCTTTGTGTTGGATCGCCAGACGCGATTTTCAAACGCCCAGGGGCAGGAAATCCGGGCGCTGACTGACTACAACAAGAGCATTTCCGAATTGCAGCGCGTGACTTCGACCACCCTGTCAGTCAACAACATTCAAGTCACGTCAAACCCAGACCAGGATCCAAATCAGCCGGCTGGGACCACCGAGTCACCGTCACGTACCAACGATTAAAATACATCCTTGAGAGTATCCCTTCTTTTTGTTTGTTCTCCCCTTTAACCTCAAAGTATCCTCCGTTCCACGTGAACGGAGGATTTTTTTTCTTTGAAAATCAACAAGCAGCAAGCCGTAAACGACCTGCCTCAATTCAACCTCCACTACGCGGCGAAAACCTCTTTTCGAAAACCCTGAACCCTGAACCCTGAACCCTGAACCCTTAACCCTGAACCCTGAACCCTGAACCCTGAACCCTGAACCCTGAACCCTGAACCCTGAACCCTGAACCCCCAATGTCCATCACTCACCTGATTCTGATTGCCTGTCATGCGGTTTATCTGGGCCGAACTCAGGATGAAGCCATGCTTGATCAAAGCTGGTGCTTGCAGACATTCCAGTTTGGCGAGCCAGTTTTTTATCTTGAACATATTAAATCTGGCATTTCCCTGGCGGCGCAAAGTCCGAACTCGCTGCTGGTCTTTGCTGGTGGTCAGACACGCCGGCAAGCCGGCCCCCTGAGCGAAGCCCAGAGTTACTGGTCGCTGGCTGAGCAATGTGGCTGGTGGGAAAAGCCCGAGGTCAGAGATCGAGCCACAACCGAAGAGTTTTCACGAGATTCTTTTGAAAACCTTCTCTTTGGCATCTGTCGCTTCCGCGAATATGCCGGCACTTATCCAGAGCGGATTTCGCTCATCAGTTGGAAGTTCAAACAAGAGCGATTTGACCTCCACCGTCAGACAATTCGGTTTCCATTTGAGCAATTTGAATATCTTGGTGTCAACAATCCACCAAACCTGGAAGCAGCCATGATCGGCGAACACCAAAACGGACTGATTCCTTTTTCCCAGGATCCATTTGGCACAGGCCCGGTGCTGGCCGCCAAACGTCACCACCGAAATCCGTTTCACCGCCAGCACGGCTACGCAGCAAGCTGCCCAGAAGTAGCTTCACTCCTGAACTATGCCGGACCAGATCTATTTCCAGATAAACTTCCCTGGGAAAAACACAACGGGCACGCCACCTGAGTGACGTGCCCGTTGGGGAAGATTAGGGTTCAGGGTTCAGGGAAAAGACAAAAGGGCCAAAAAAGACGAAAAGGGCAAAACCAGGATTTCGAAAACCCGGAACCTGGAACCCGGAACCCGGAACTCTAAATGGTCTTATTTCTCTGCCAGCAACGCATTGATGTCAGCCACCACTTGCTGCTTGTTGATGCGTGTGGTGTATGACTTCCGGAGTTTGCCTTTGCGGTCAATGATAAAGGTTTGAGGAATGGAACCAGTCACGCCATAGCTTGATGAAACTTTGCCAGTGCTCATGACCACCACGTAGTTCAATGGGTTCTTTTGGAGAAATGTCTTGACGACATCTGGACCGCCGTCAATCGAAAGACCAACCACCTGCACGCCTTTGGGCCCCAACTCGCTGCTGATAGCATTGAAATCGGGTAATTCAGCGATACAGGGACGACACCAGGTTGCCCAGAAATTGAGCACCACCACCTTGCCACGATAGCTGGCGAGCGAAACTTTGCCGCCATTGATATTGTCCAGAGAAAAAGCCGGTGCCGCTTTGGCCTGGGCAGCCTGCACCGAATCGGTGGCGCTCGGCATGGTCAGGAAAACAGTTGGAAGGAAAAAGGCAAGCGCCGCGATGAAAAAAAGTTTGGCTGAATGAGACAGAAATTTCATTGAGAAAGCTCCAGATTGTAAATGGTAAAGTAAAGTGATTGAATCAGTTGTCCACAGAGTACCACAGGATGCTTTTCGAAACTCAAGTCGTCTATGGATTTGACAAATGTTTTGCAATCCAGGAATAGTTCAATATCACTTCTCCTCACACGTTTGTTGACACTCTCTTTTAAACTCGTTTTTGAATAATACCATTTTGCAATGGAATGCCCGTATTAGAAGACAGTCAAGTAATTCGATCAAATAAACTTAGCGAACTACGGACTCCTAACTACGGACGACAAACTGGTATAAGGATATTCACACGGTTAACCCCTTTCCAAACGGAGGATTCTGCCCGAATGTCGAACTACCCACCTTATGACCCTTATCAGCAGCAACAGCAACAATCACAATACCCGTATCAACCACCGCAACAGTCCAACCAGAGCGGTCCAGGTCCTTTCGGTCTTGATCCCCGCGTTGCGGGATTGCTGGCGTATGCTCCTTGCTGCATCGGCTTGATTGCCTCACTGGCGTTTATCTTCACTGAGAAAAACAATCGCTTTGTTCGATTTCATGCCGTCCAATCTCTCTTTCTCCATGCGGTTTTCTTTGTACTTGGGATTGGATTCTCGATTTTGTTCACGATTTTAGGAATGATCCCAGTGGTCAACGTCATTGCCGCCATTGCATCCATTCCATTGAGCCTCCTGTTGCTGGCCGTGCAACTTGGCGCCACCATTTACCTGATGATCAAAGCCTATGGCGGCGAAATGACCAAACTGCCGACGATTGGCGACCTGGCTGAGAAAAATATCAACCTGGGATTATGAAAATCCATTCGTTGCAACACGTTCCATTTGAAGATCTGGCCAGCATCGCTGACTGGGCACAGGCTCGGGGCCACGAAGTTTCAATCACGCACCTGTATCAGAACACCTCACTTCCTGATGTTTCCGAGCTTGATGTGCTGGGTGTGCTGGGTGGCCCGATGAACGTGGATGACGAACACCTCTTTCCCTGGCTCTCCGCCGAAAAGCAATTGATTGCCCAGGCCATCCAGGCCAAAAAACTTGTGCTCGGCATCTGTCTTGGTTCGCAATTGATCGCCAGTGTGCTCGGAGCCAGGGTTCATCCCAATATCCATAAAGAAATCGGCTGGTTTCCGGTTTCACTGACGATTGAAGGCAGCCGGTCACCAGTTCTGGCTGGATTTCCAGCCACTTTTTCCGCATTTCACTGGCATGGCGACACATTTGAACTCCCTCCGGGGGCGGTTCATCTGGCACAGAGCGAAGCCTGTCGGCATCAGGCATTCAGTTTTGGCCGCACTGTGCTGGGCCTCCAGTTTCATCTGGAATCAACCATTGACAGCGTAACCCAGATGCTTGACCACGAGGCTGATGACCTGACGGATGGCCCGTTTGTTCAGACCCAAGAAGCAATCGTGACGGCTGGTCATCACTTTGAAACCAGCGTGACGTTGATGCATCGCTTGCTTGATGCTTTTTCAAGTGAAAAATCTGGGGGAACCACATCCTGAAGGAGAGAATTCTTCAATGATTAACTGGCATCGGCTCTTTGGTATCGCTCTGGCTGATTTCTTTCGTGGTTCACCCTATGTCGTTGAACTTGAAAAAGATTTATCACTCAAGAAGCAACTCCTGGATGTGGTTATTTTACGTCGAACGACTGAGGTTTGGGACCGTCCACTCCCTGATGGGTTCGACAATCTAGCTGAACATAACCTGATTAGTTACAAGTCGTTCCGAGAACCGTTTGATGATTGGACTGTAGAAGAATTGATCGCTTATTATGTAAACTATCGGAAGCAAGTGAGTCCCGCACTGGAAGACTTACTTCCGAAAGAAATGTTTCGACTTTTTGGAATCAGTACTCGATTCCCCCAAAAACTGAGCCTGGAAACCAAATTCACTCAGGTTTTAAAAGGGGTTTATGAGGTAAAATGGGGAGCCACCCAAATTCGGTTGATTGTGTTTAAGTGAGATTGGAGATCAGAAACACAATTGGCTGTGGGAATTGTTTAGTGGCGTTCCAAAACGAGTTCAGGCCGCCGCTACCGATGTGTACCAGAAACACAACGAAGCAAGTACCATTCTAAATCAATTGTTGAAGTTTTACCGAGCGGAGGGATTTCCCATGCCATACACGCTTGAAGAATTTAAGAAAGATGCCCGTGCAGACTTACTCAGTGAGTTGACTCTGGAGGAACGACTTGAGGGTGTACCGTCTGAGGAACTTTTAAAATACATTCCTCCTGAGGCCCTTTTGAAACATGTTGCCCCTGAGGAGCGACTCAAAGGATTAACCATCCAGGAAATTCAGGCATATTTGGAAAAATTACTCAAAGAATCCAGCTCAGAGCCGAAAAACACTGGTGAGTAAAACCATATGAACCAGGCACCAGCTTAATGGTTCAAACCCTGGGGTGTTCTCTACCCATCTTCGACCCCATCAAAAATCCATGAAAATCCCTCGCCGAATTTTCCTTCAAACCGGCGTTCTGGCAGCACTTGGATTGGGTCTGCCTGACAGGAATCACACGGCGTCTGGTGCGCAACACCAGCATTCAGGCGACCACCCGGCAGTGCATGGCATGGTGGTCATGGGTGAAAAGTCCATTTTCCTTTCACACCTGCCGCTCTTTAAAACCGCCACGTACAATTCACCCCACGATTATCAGGTCATTCTCCAGGCTACGTTCCATCACCCGAGCCGAAACGCCATCCAGATTTACCAGAAAGACCGCAAGCAAACCAAAACTCGACTCTACACGCTGGAACCTGAGAAATTTGTGCTCCCGACATTGGCGGGACCAGTTTCAGATGTACCCCATCGGACAAAGTTTCAAGGCACACTCTATCGTGGACACTTTGAGCGCGGCGGCGAACCGATTTTGAAAGACCTCACGGTTCAGGTCTCGCGCGTGGTCCATTTTCGGAAGTTTGATCCGCAAGCGGTCAGACCCAACCAGTTGCAATACCTGCTTTTTGGAAATACCAGCGAACAGTTCCTGGCCCATTTCATTTCCAAACCTCCTGACTTTGACCAGATACTGGCGGTTCAATCACTCACGCCAAAAATTTCAGAAGCTGACTTACGCCAATGCCCAATTCTTTCCATTGCTGACCGATCTGACGTGGCGGCGAGCAAACTCGCTGAAGGGTTTCGCGGCCCAATCCGGCTTCAGACCGGTAAGGCTGCACTCGCCGGACAACTGGCCATCCGAACGGAAATTTATTTCGAAGCCGACGAACTCTCTCCTTAAATCTTTTGGAATCAAACTTATGCTGACAGCTATCAATTACTATCACCAGCTCATTCAAGACGATCCACAATCAGCGCTCAGGCAATGTGATCTGCTTGAGCAAAAATTCATCGAGCGCAACATTACCTTTGCCGGAAAGCCCTCACCGTTTCACCTGCGCCCACATATGATGTCATCAGTTGTGCGGCAAAATCTTGAAAATGCAGCGCATACCGTGCTTGAAGCTTCGCTCAAAGCCGAGCTTGGTTTGTTTGGCGGTGATGCCGAAAAGCTCTATGACGCTCTGTTTGTAAGTGAAAATGAGCGGATTCTGCTCCGGGTTGAGCCGGGGTACCGCGAACGCGTGATCTGGTCGCGGCTGGATGCGTTTCTTGGCGCTGGTGACGACGACATCAAATTCCTTGAATTTAACAATGACGCCCCGGCTGGAATTGGCTATTCGGCGCTGATGGCTCAAAGTTTTCTCGAATTGCCGATTATGGAGGAATTCCAGACCCGCTATCGCGTTGCGGCTGAAGACGCCCGGCCACAGTTGCTCAAAGCGCTGCTTGATACCTACAAAGTCTGGGGCGGCTCCGAACATCCCCAAATTGCGATTGTGGACTGGCAGGACGTCCGCACATCGGCTGATTTTCAGATTTTGCAGGCATTTTTTGAACAGTCAGGCTATCGGACGATCATTTGTGATCCGCGAGCGGTGGAAATGCGCGACGGAAAGCTCTATCACCAGGATTTCCGGATTGATCTGGTGTATCGCCGGGTCGTGACGAGTGAATTGCTTGAAAAATTTGACGAATGCCGTGATTTCGTTGATGCCTACCGTACCCACGCCGCCTGCTTTATCAACACCTTTCGCTGTCGAATCAGTGAAAATAAAGCCTTTATGGAGTTTTTGACTGATCCGTCGCATCTGGGACATTTATCAGCCGACGAACGCCTTGCCCTGGATCGCTACCTGCCCTGGACGCGCCACGTGTCAGCCACCAAAACCGATTTTCATGGTCAGGAGATTGAACTCGGAGAGTTTATCGCCGCCAATCGCGAGCAATTTGTCCTCAAACCGGCTGATTCCTATGGCGGGAAGGATGTCTATGTCGGCACCGAAGTCGAGCAAAGCGTCTGGGAATCCGCCGTTCAAGCCGCCATCAGCCAAACACGATGGGTGGTGCAAGAACGGGTGGCAACTCCGGTTGAACCATTTCCCGTGCGTGTCGGAGACGGGTTTGAATTCCGTGAAATGAAATTTAACGTCAACCCGTTTTATCTGGGCGGCGTGACCTGTGGGGCCGTTACCCGAACTTCAACCGACGCCGTCATCAATGTTTCAGCCGGTGGCGGGAGCGTACCTTCGTTTACGGTATCACCAAAATAATACCAGCCAGTAGTCAGTAGTCAGTAGTCAGTAGTTCACTAAGCTCATTTGGTTGAATTACTTAGCTGTTTTACGATACAGGTGTTCCATTGCGAAATGGTATCCCAATCATTTCCGCAAATTCTTTTCCACGGTGTGACCAGACGTGAGGTGCTGGCTGACTTCTGGTCACACGACTGACGTTCTCCAGATGGGCTCGGTCAGTCGCCAACCGGTTGATTTGCGCTCGCCAGGCGGCAACATCGCCAGCCGGAAGCAGCCAGCCATTTATTCCAGTTTGAATATGTTCGGGAATGCCTCCGACGGCGGCAGCCATCACGGGTGTTCCGACGGTTAACGCTTCAAGGCACACCACCGGCGTGCCTTCGGTTCGCCCGCCTTTGAATTCAAGTGACGGCAGAACCATCACATCCGCTGCTGCCAGCCAGCGCCATTTTTCCGCACCACTGACTTCTCCAAGAAACGTAGCTGCAACACCTCGCCTGAGGGCTTCGTGTTCCCATTGAGTTCGACACGGACCATCACCAGCCACAATCAAATGCACATCAGGTTGATGTTCCAGAGCTTTTAGAACGACTGGAAGTCCTTTAATTTCAACGTGTCTCCCTAAAAAGAACAAAACCAGCTTTGAGTCGGGCAAACCCAGAGCCGCCCGAAGTTCCGCTTTCGACCATTCACGGGCGGTCAGCGCGTCATCTGCCACTCCCATTGGGAGTACAATAATTTTTTCCGCTCCCTGGGGGAGGCGCTCCACCAGTCTGGTTTTGAGTTCTTGACTGACTGTAATGCAGCTTGCTGACCGGTCAATCATCCGCTTCAAAAGAGATACCCCACCGGGAACCTGATTGAGCAACCGCAACCCACCGGAATGTTCAATCATCACGTGGGGCAGGTTGCGTTTTCGGGAAACAGCATGGCCAATCACTGCGCTGGGAACCAACCAGTGTGAACAAACGACATCAGTTTGTGCGGCCAGACAGAGCGCCTGATGATAAAATTCACGATGAAACGGGAGGAACTCAACCCAGGCCGCCGGTTTGGTTTCCAGCATCCGACGCAAATCAGTATCGGCCCGTAACCGTGGCTTCCAGTTTTCCGGTAAATGTGCAAAACAGTGCAGTTGCACACCCGAAGCCGACAAATCATCGGGCAGGGCAGCCCCAGGTGGGGCCAGAACCGTCACATCAGCAAACTGGCTCAGGCTGGTTACCCATTCCGCCACAAACCGACAGGTTGAGGGAAATTCACGACTTGGAAAGGAGCTGGTCAAAACCAGGATACGCGTCCGCTGGTCTCGAACCTCAAATGAAGCTGGTACTATCATGGGTGCGTGATTCTATTCGCCTGATATCGATCTTGTTGAAGAATAACTATTTAGCTTCTTCATAATTCATAATTCATAATTCATAATTCGAAAAAGTGCCTGCAGGTTTTGAGCTTGGTTTTTCAGGGTGCCGGCACTATACTTTTGAGCTTCATTCATTGATCTTCCCGAAATCGTTGTTCGATTCATTTCCTTACTTTGCTGCCAGCACCAATCCGCCGACCTTTTTGCCGTCAAAAGCGTGAAGTGTCGGTCAGTGTTTGGAGAAACGTCTTATGTCACAACCGTCAGATCCGAAAAAGCCACCCGTGGGGGCTGATGAAACTGTCCAGATGGGGTCTGCCCCGCTGAACCCAACGACAGCGGCTGAGAATGCCGATGTCACCCAATATGTTTCATCCGGTAAACCAACCCGGCCCAACATTGACCAGACAGCAGCTTTTCATCAAGCCGACCACAATGCCCCAACTGTGATGGCAACCATTACCACTGGCACGGTGAATAAACCCAATCCGATGCCGGCGGATGTCACGATTGCAACGGGATCGGTTCAGGCTGGTCCTGGCTCGCTTGATGAAACGATTGCCACCGGGTCAAGCCTGACCGGTGAACGGTTTGATTCGACACTGATGGGTGGGTCCGGCGTCATCAGCAATGCCGAGACCATCAATGCCACGGTGGCTGGCGGTAGTACCCCGACCACGCCGGTTGGATCAGCAACCAGGGCAGTTCAATCCAAAGACGGCCTGTCAATTGGCGATTATTTCCAGAAACGATACCGAATTATCAAGCTGCTCGGCGCGGGCGGGATGGGCAAGGTCTATCAGGCACATCACGAAGGTCTGGACAAGATGGTAGCCATCAAGTTCCTGATCGGCAATATGAATGAAGACGCCGAAGCCATCGCCCGGTTTCAGCGCGAAGCCCAGGCCACGGCAAAAGTCTCGCACCCCAACGCCGTCCAGGTGATTGATACCGGCGTTGAAGATGGGATTTGCTACATCGTGATGGAATTCCTGGAAGGTGAATCGCTCCGGGAACGAATCTTTCGACGTGGCCGGATTCCACTGGCCGAAACGGTCCATTTTGCCGAGAAGGTGTGCTACGTGCTGGAGTATATGCACCGTAAGGGCATCACTCACCGCGACTTAAAGCCAGACAATATCTTCTACCAACTCCAGGAGGACATGGAGACGATCAAGGTGCTGGACTTTGGAATCGCCAAGGTTCACGCCACCGCCACGCATGCCGGGAGCGACCTGACCCGCGAAGGCATGATGATCGGCACGCCGCGCTATATGTCGCCCGAACAGTGTCAGGGCCAGGGCGTGGATGGCCGGTCAGATTTGTATTCGCTGGCCGTGGTGGTGTTTGAAATGCTTTCGGGTCAGGTGCCCTATGACGCCGATAATCCATTCAGCGTCGCGCTCAAACAGATCAATTCTCCGATTCCAAAGCTTTCCGAGGTTGCGCCGCATATTCCCGAAGCCGTTTCAGATGTGATCTACAAAGCAATGGCCAAAGCACCGAAGGACCGCTATGCGTCGGTCAAAGACTTTGCCCAGGCGCTGGTGCAGGCGGCCAATCTGCAATCTACGGTGCATATGGAGTTGCTGGCAGGCTCGGCCCCAGTGGATTACTCCAAGATGGAAACGTCGGAGAGTAAAGGCAATAAGACCGCCGGCGGCACGCTTCCGTTGAGCAAAATGGGCGGGCCGACCAAAGCCTTTGGTTCCGAAGGCCCGACGGATGCCCAGAAAAAACCGTGGCTGGTCTATGCCGTGATCGCTTTCCTCGTGATTGGCGGTGTCGGTGTCGGCGGCGTGATCTGGAACCAGAAAGTCCAGGAAGAAAAGCGCCTCCAGGCCGAAGCCGACCGCCTCCGCAAAGAAGAAGAAGCCAAAAAGGCAGCGGAAAATAGCCCGTTGAAGGAATTTGTGCTGATTCCAGGCGGGACGTTCAAGATGGGCTCTAACCAGGCTGATTTTGACAAAGATAATAATCCAATCTCCTCAGACGAGATCCCAGCCCACGAAGTAATGGTCAAACCTTTTTACCTCTCCAAATATGAAGTTTCCAACGCAGAGTACCATGAGTTCATCAAGGCGACTGGACACAAAGCTCCAGATGGTTGGAAAAATGGAAAATTTGGCCCTGGGGAGGACAAGTACCCAGTCGTCAATGTTTCCTGGAATGATGCAGCAGCTTATTGTGAATGGCGCGCCAAAAAGGATGGTGTTCCATTCCGCCTACCAACTGAAGAAGAGTGGGAATTTGCCGCTCGTGGCACAGAAGGACGTTTTTACCCCTGGGGAAATCAATGGAACGCTGACCGCACAAATAGTAATAAAGACCTGGAAAAAACTAGCCCATTAGAAATTAGCTCAAGCTCACCGAAAATCAAAGATGATGTCAGCCCATTTGGAATTTTTGCTATGGCAGGAAATGTCGCTGAATGGACCAGTTCACAATTTGTGGTATATCCAGGTAGTTCATACAAACCTAAACCTACTGATGCTCAGTGCAAAATCTTTAGAGGAGGAGCGTTCAGCTCTGAAAAGCCAGGAACACGAACGACAAGTCGCGTTTGGCTTCTTCCGACTGACATACGTCCCTATGTTGGGTTGAGACTGGCTTCAGATGCGTCAAATAAGTAATGAAATCTTCCTATGAGTTGAACATGACTATTTTGTTTTCCAAAACTTCACAAAAATTCCTGCAAGCCGTTCTCATCATTGGTATTTTTGTATACTCTTTGATCTCAAGTTCTGTAGCTTTTGCTCAAAAAGATCTAGTCATTTTAAGTGAAAAGAAAAAAGTTACACCAACTTACAAACCACCAACAACTGGCTCACTTTCACTCATTTGCAATACTCCGGCAGCCGAGATTTTATTGAATACTAAATCACGCGGGTCAGTCAGCAAAGATGGAAAATTTTCTCTTAAATCGCTGAATAAAGGGACATACAAGCTTGAAGTGCGTGCGGCGGACTATGAACCATTCTTGAAAGATGTCGTGATTGCTCCGGGCCGTTCAGAAATCATTCCAGTTGAGTTGATTCCTAATTTTGGCTACTTGACCCTGTCAAATGTCAGTTTGAAACCAAATGCCAAATACACGGTTGAGGTGGATGGAAAACCACTTGATCCAGCCAACATTGAACTGCAAGGAAAAGAACTCCGGCTCAAAATTTCGCCAACTGGCGAGCGTCAAGTCAAAATCGTGCAAGGGACGCGCACCATTGTTCCCGCAAAGCTTTACAAAGTAGACGCCCGCATCCAAAAAGTTGAGCAAGTTGAGCCACTTAAAGCTGTTCTCATCATCGAGACACTTCCTAAAGCCAGCGTTTATGCCGATGATATCTTTTGTGGTGAAGCTTCAGGTGAAGGAACACTGACAATTGACAAGCTTTCACCAGATGAACCGCACCGCATCCGGATTGAAGCAGATCGGTACCGAACCTTTGAAACCGATGTTGAACTCCGGACTGATGTGGATTCCAAACTCCCGGCCAAACTTGAAGCCATCATTGAATTTGCCGATCTTTTCACCGATTTGAACAAATGGGATGCTCCGGCGGATTGGAAAGCTGAAACGCAACTCTTAAAAGTGCGCGGCGCGCAAACTATCGGAATGCCAAAGGAAGTCGGTTTCCGCAATTGCGAAGTGGCGTTTGATCTCCAACTCGTCAAAGGTGGACGCGCTTCGTGGGTGATTCACGCTAAAGACACAAAGAAAGATTACTACCTGTTCACGCTTGAACTTTCCGGTCCGACCGCCGTGCTCAAAACCTTTGTCTGCCGCGATGGCATTCCCGGAACGCCAGTCCAAACTGATTTTATCCCGGTGCCGGTGGCCGAAAAGAAATGGCATCACTTCCGCATCCTGGTCGAAGGCAACAAAATCAGTCATCTGGTTACGCCCAATGAAAGCCCGGATGAATATTCGGTCAGTCTCTTCCAGGATCGTGACAACACCTTTCCTTATGGCAGCATTGGGTTTGCGACGCTCCAGGGCGAAGAATTCTGGGTTGGTGCCTTTGTGGTCTGCCCCGAAGGTGCCGGATGCCGTCCCGAAATGAAAGCCGCTCCGGTTGATACCCTTCGCAAAAAGCAATGAGTGCCAAAGAGTGAAGCAGTGAAATAGCGAAATAGCGAAAAAAGCTACTCAAGCCCAGGCACTGGGCGACAGAATTAAAGCCACGGGCGGAAGGAGCGTCAGCAACTGAAGTCCGTGGAGCATCAGAAAACAGCCACCTCATCAACCTCCACAATCCACCATTTAAACTTCAAGGGCGCGGTCCGAAGCGCCCTTCATTTACAATTATGCGAATTATCTTTATGGGCACGCCAGCGATTGCCCTGCCGTGCCTTGATCAACTGTTGGCCGACAAACACGAAATCGTCGGCGTTTTTACGCAACCTGATCGTCCAGCCGGACGCGGAAACAAAATCACCGCGCCTCCGGTCAAAGAACTGGCGCTGGAACACAACCTGCCCGTCTTTCAACCGACCAAAATCAAGACTCCGGAAATGCACGAACACTTCAAAAGCCTTGACGCCGATCTGGCGGTGGTCGTCGCCTATGGACGCATTCTCCCCCAGCATCTGCTTGATACACCGCGACTTGGCTGCTGGAATGTCCATTTCTCGCTGCTTCCGAAATATCGCGGCG
The DNA here is from genome assembly GCA_016208495.1 of Acidobacteriota bacterium. Lineage (NCBI taxonomy): Bacteria > Pseudomonadati > Acidobacteriota > Acidobacteriota bacterium. The sequence continues at coordinate 31,779 of JACQXX010000069.1, forward strand.
CGGCACCCGTCAACTGGGCAATTGCCAATAACGAACCATTGACCGGCGTGACCGTGATGCAAATGGATGCGGGTCTCGACACCGGTGATATTTTGCTCCAGACCGAATGCTGGATTGCTCGCGAAGACACGACGGTGACGCTTGGCGAGCGACTGGCTGAGATCGGAGCGCAATCTCTGGCCGAAGCACTCCACAAACATGCCGAAGGCACACTGCCTCGCATTCCACAGGAACACAGCCAGGCAACGTTTGCTCCAATTTTAAACCGCGAAGACGGCTTGATTGACTGGTCACTTCCGGCTGAAACCATTTCGTGCCGGCTACGCGGCTTTCAGCCCTGGCCAGGTGTTTATACGTTGCTCAACGGAACGCGCACCGTCATCTGGAAGGCGACGCCCGGAGCACACAAGGGTGCAGCCACGGCACAACCGGGAACAGTGTTGGGGCTGACTCCGGCTAACCAGCTTGCGGTTGCCTGTAGTGGTGACTCGGCCTTACTCATCGAAGAACTCCAATCCGAAGGCCGTAAACGACTTCCAGCCCGTGACTTTACCAATGGCATGCGACTGGCAGCGGGAACGGTTTTTGGCAGTTAGGGCTTGGGGCCTGGGGCTGAAAAACCAGGGCTGAGAGCTTGGGGCTCAGGGTATTGAACCCATTTTCTTCAGCCCCGAGCTTGCGAGTCTTCAGCCCCAAGCCCTCAGCCCCAGGCCCTGGTTTTTCAGCCCCAGGCCCAAACCACAATCTCCCGATTCATTTTTCAAATGGCGCATGTCACCCTGATTTCATTCCAATCTCTGGTACGAAGTCTGGTCATCTTGTTTGGCTTGCTGATCAGTGCTGTTTGGCTCTCGCCGGTGCTGGCTCTCGACCCGCACAAAGCTGTTTCGCAGTACATTCATCACGTCTGGCGCGATGAACTTCCACAAGGTTCAGTCCTGTGCATCACCCAAACTCAGGATGGGTATTTGTGGTTTGGCACGTACGAAGGACTGGTCCGGTTTGATGGCGTGCGGTTTGTGGTCTTCAACAAACAAAACACCCCAGCGATTCAAAGCAACCGAATTGTCTCAGTCTATGAAGACCACCAGCACCGGCTCTGGATCGGTACGATTGGCGGCGGTGCCGTGTGTTATGCAGACGGTACGTTTACGGCCTACACCACCAGGGAAGGACTGCTCAACAACACTGTCCGGGCATTCTTTCAGGATCAGAATGAAACACTTTGGATTGGAACAGATGGTGGGCTCAATGCCTGGAAAGACAACCAGTTCTCAAGTTTTACCAGGGCAGATGGATTGTCGAGTAACCTGATTTTGACTTTCCTTCAGGATTCAACCGGAAAGTTCTGGATCGGAACCGAGGGTGGGGGCATCAACCTGTTTGATGGAAAGCAGTTCCAGACCTTTTCCACAACTGACGGATTACCTGATCTGTCAATTTACGCGATTTGTGAAGCCCAGGATCACAGCCTGTGGATTGCCACCGAGCGTGGCATTTGCCGATTTGCCGATGGACGGCTTTCACCTGTCCTGCCTCAACCGGGATTAGCCAGTTCTTTTATTTTGGCGATTTATCAGGATCGGGATCAAAATATCTGGGTTGGCACAAATGATAAAGGCGTCAGCCGCATCGTGAATGGGACGTATTCGGCTTATACCGAAGCCGAGGGGCTTTCGCAGAATGTTGTCCGATGCTTTTTTGAAGATCGCGAAGGGAGTCTCTGGATTGGCACCAACGGCGGGCTGAATCGCCTGCAAAACGGCAAATTCACTCCGTTGACGACGACTGAAGGTTTGTCTGGAAACTATGTTCGCAGCATCAGTCAGGATCTGGCAGGCCGGATCTGGATCGGTACAGATGGCGGCGGTGTCAATTGTTTGGAGAATGACAACCTAACCCACTACACCACAACTGAAGGACTTCTGAGCAATCAAGTGAAATCAGTTTTCCCGAGCCGAACTGGCCAGATCTGGATTGGAACAGATCGTGGCCTGAACTGCCTGGAAAATGGGAAACTGCGCGCCTATACCCACAAACAGGGGCTCCGTTACGAAGTTGTCTATGCACTTTGGGAGGATCAGGCTGGCGCACTGTGGATCGGAACTGATGGTGATGGGGCCTATGTTCTTCGAAATGGTATATTTACGACCTATACTATGGCTCAGGGTTTGCGGTCTAATCGTGTGCGGGCCCTTTTTGAAGATCGAAGCGGGGCCATCTGGATAGGGACGATCAATGGACTCAATCGCCTGTCGAATGGAAAAATCGAAAGCTTTGCCGAACCACCATCACTGTCCTTAAACAATGTCTTTTCTTTTTATCAGGATGCCACTGGTGATCTCTGGATTGGAACCTCGGATGGGCTACATCGGTATCACGACGGCCACTTTACTCGCTACACAACCAGAGATGGCTTGTTTGATGATGTGGCCTTTCAAATTCTGGAAGATAGACAGGGATTTTTCTGGATAAGCACCAACAAGGGCATCTATCGCATTGCACGACAGGCATTTGACGATTATGACCGAAAAATTATCGCGGTGCTGCCCTGTGTGGTTTACGGGAAACCTGATGGAATGCAAGCCAGTCAGTGCAATGGGGCTTCGCAACCAGCCGGCTGGAAAATGCAGGATGGTTCACTCTGGTTTCCAACGACGGCAGGGGCAATTGCCATTTCACCAGATCACATCGCGACCAACCCGCTTCCGCCGCCGATGGTGATTGAACAGGTGGTGGCAGATGGCGAAGTGCTTCCGACCGCAAAGAAATTTTCCGTGGATCCAGGCAAGAAATACATTGAGATCCACTACACCGCATTGAGTTTACTCTGGCCAGACAAAGTCCGATTTCAATATCAACTGGTTGGGTATGACCCAAAATGGATTGATGTCGGCACCCGCCGGGTCGCGTTTTACACCAAGGTTCCGCCCGGTGAATACCGGTTTCAGGTTCGAGCCTGCAACAATGACGGCGTGTGGAATGAAACCGGCGTCACAATGGTCCTGCACGTCAAAACGCCCTGGTGGATGACCATTTGGGCGGTTGCGCTCTATGCTGGGGTTGGTATTGGTGGGCTGTATGGACTGGTTCAATGGCGATTTCGAACCATACGGCGGCGTGCCGAACAACTTGAACTCAAAGTTACCGAGCGAACCAACGAACTCGCTCAAACGGTTGAACAGCTTCAACTTGCCAAGAACGAAACTGAGCGGAAAAACATCGAACTCAAGGTCGCCAAAGACCAGGTTGACCACAAAAACCGTGAACTGGATCACAAAATCGAAGAACTCATTGCTTCGCAACAACAGGCAGACCGGATTTTTTCAGCTCTGGCCGAGGCATTGCCGGGAACAATCCTTGATGGGAAATACCGGCTTGATGAAAAAATTGGCAAAGGTGGGTTTGGTGCAGTGTTTCGAGCCCGCCACCTGACGCTTGACCGACCAGTGGCCGTGAAGATTTTTAAACCTTCGCCGGGTAATGATTCCGCCGAAGCGGTTGAACGCTTCAAGCTCGAAGGGATTTCCGCTTCGCGGTTGAATCATCCAAACGCGGTCAATGTCCTGGATTCCGGTATTTCACACGAAGGCATTGCCTATCTGGTGATGGAACTCCTTGAAGGACACTCGCTGGCGGAAGAACTTCACCGACATCATCGGCTGTCACCCAAACGCTGCGCCACGATTTCAATTCAGATCTGCGAGGCCCTGGCCGAGGCTCACCGATTGGGGATTATCCATCGTGATATCAAACCGGAAAACATTTTCCTGACCCAAACTCCGGAAGGCGAAGTCATCAAAGTCGTGGATTTCGGCATGGCAAAATTGCAGGAAGCAGGTGGTAACGAGCAGGCCGATCTCACACTGACCGGGCGAATCGTTGGAACGCCCAAATATATTGCCCCAGAACGCTTTGCGGGGCTTTCCTATGATGGGCGCTGTGATATATACAGCCTGGGAGTGACCATGTATGAAATGTTATGTGGGAGTCCGCCGTTTCTGCCCAAAGGTGACAATGTGTGGAGTCTGATCAACGCTCATTTACAAGAGCACCCACCGGCCATCCGGGATCGAGCCCCGTACCTGACACCCGATATCGAGGCCACCGTCCTGCAAACCCTTGAAAAAGACCCAACCCGTCGCCCCAGTGCCAGCGAGTTGATTGAGTTCTTAAAGCAAGACGGGTGGGATTTGGATTGGGCAAAAGACACAACTACACAGTCTGAGGCGAAATCGTCAACCCAGACTTTTTCCAGAGCTAAAACAGCCGAATTGATAACTCAATCTCTCGCGATGGAAATCAACACAACTCCAACGGAGACGCTGGTTGTCGAAACGTCAAACAATTTGGGGGCTGAAGAAAACGGGCTGAAGAAGTCGGGCTGAAGAACTGGTTTTATTTCATCCCTCATCTTTCATCCCTCATCCCTTCAGTTGCCCCAAGCCCTCAGCCCTGTTTTTTTCAGCCCCAAGCTTGCGGGTCTTTCGCTTCAAACTCTGAGCCCTGGTTTTTTCAGCCCCATTTCTTCAGTCCTGAATTGAAACTTTCATGACATCATCTATTTTGACTTGGCTGGATGTATGCCAGCAACTTCGACTCAACACCCTTCCACTGATTGAGGGTCAAGGCATGCCTGTTTTTGGGCTTCAGTCAGTTGAACAATTGAGCGACATTGATCGGCATGGGCTGAAACTCGCGGCACGATTGGGTTTAAAACCCCGGTTGGCGTGCCACGCGCAGTTGCCTGACTGGATCCAGGCACGATTGGAAATAGAATGCACCGGCCAGCAAGACTCAAATTTCATCTCCTATCAGCCTGGAAGTGTGGTTCAATGGCTCAATCAACAGGCGAACACTGAAACACTGGGCACCGTCTGGCGTGACTATCAAACCAGCCGGGATCATCCATTTACACCACCAATCGGGTCAACGCTCAAGGAAAGCTGGCCACACTTGCGGCTGGGCCTGGTGGCCGGAGTTGATTTATTTCAGGCAAGTGAATATTACGCCGCGCACGAAGCCTGGGAATCGCTCTGGATACGCCTTCCAGAAGGTTCAGAAAAGCTCTGTATTCAGGCACTTATACAACTTTGCGGGGCGCACATTCATCGGTTGAAAGGGCGCATACATTCGCTTCAAACTATGTGGACCAAAGCCCGACGGAATCTTGAAACTGTGGCCCTGGACATTGACTGGCTGGCAATTGACCAACTGATCTGTGATTCTGAACGTGCACTGTCATCTACACTCAATGCACCAATTGCGTGGCCCGTCATTCCACTTGTTAATCGTCACGCTGACGTGCCACGCAAGCACCTGTAATCAGGGGTTGGGGGTCAGGGGTTGGGGGTTTCGAAACCAAATACCAGTCACCAGTCACCAGTCACCAAATTTCTGGAGAGTTTCATGAAGGTTCGCCAAGTTCGCACAATAGCCAGGGGATTGCTGTTATTTTGTATATTGAGTTGGGGGGTGCCAGCATCGTTGATGGCGGTGGCCCAGCAGGAAGAGGAAGAGCCTGAAATTAAGATTGAAACGCATGTGGTCTCAATTCCCGTGGTGACTCGCGACAACCGGAACCGAATTGTGACAGATTTGCGTGATATTGATTTTCGACTCTTTGAAGACGAGGCGGAAGTTCCAATTACCTACTATGGGCTCGATAAAACGCCGGTTGATGTGGTGCTTCTGATGGATAGCAGCCGGAGCGTCCGCGAAGAACTGAGCGCGCTCCAGGAAGCCGCCTTTGAATTTGTCCGCCATCTCAACCCTGATGACCGCGTTTCAGTCTGGTCATTTTCAGACCGGGCGGAACGGTTGTGTGACTGGACTCCAGTCACTGACCCGAAAACGATTGCGGCGGCGCTCCGGTCACTGGACGCCAGCGGAAATACGGCGCTCTATGACAGCATTCGGTCAGTGACCAATCATTTTATGGGATTGGCAGCCGATACGCTTCCCAGCAGCCGCCCCCGACGGATTGCTGATCCGAAACTTCCTGCCACCGGGCTGATTTCGCCGACCAATCGCCGCTGTATCGTGATTTTGACTGATGGAGACGATACCAGTAGTCGCAATACCAACCTTGATCAGGCCATTACCGAAGGCAATCGTTCTGAAGCGAGCGTGTATGTGATTTCGCGTTCGCGGGTGATTATTCGTGGATTGGAACGGGTGCTGGATTCAAGCGGGGTTTCAAGCTCCGACCGGTTGCTAGCCCGTGCCCAACGCGACCGGATGAAGGCTTCGGAAAAAGCAATGATCAATCTGGCGGAACGAACCGGCGGGCGCGTGCTCTTCCCGACGGATGACAGCTATGTGGCGGACAGTTACACGGAAATCGCCTACGAACTGCACCAGCGCTACAGCATCGGCTACACTCCACCTGGCGACCCGCACGATGGGAAATATCACTCCCTGCGGGTCGAATGCCGCCGGCCAAATATTCGGTTGTGGGCCCGGGAAGGCTATTTTGCGAAGTCGAAGGATGGGAAGTAAACCCAATCGGGCTGAGGGCTGGGGGAAATATAGGGCTCTCAGCCATATAGAAAACAGGCTCAAATTGAATGTGGATGGTCATTTGATATGGCTGACTTTCCGGCAAACACTTTGCTTACGGTTGACGGATATCTTGATTTGAACGTGCCTCAGAAGAACGGCACGAGTATCTGGATGGGCAAGTTTCTCCGATGGAAAGTGTTACCTACAGGCACAGTACAATCACCGTTCATTTGATTGTTGAACTTGGTCAGCAACTGAAAAGAAAACCCCATGAAGTCCTTTCACCAAATATGAAAGTGAGAAGTGGAAGATTTGTGAGTGGGAATCAGGTGATGTCAGGGATTTTTTCTTACCCGAACCTCACTGTTGTGGGTGATTCGCCTGAATTTCACGATTACCACCAGGATATTTTGCTCAATCCAAAAGTGATCTTCGAAGTTTTGTCTCCTGGGACAGAGACCTTTGATCGAACTGAAAAATTTGATCGGTATCGTGAAAACCTGGAAAGTCTGACCGATTATGTCTTGATTACCCAGGATCAGCCGCTGGTCGAACATCGGCACCGACAAGCCAATCGCGAGTGGGCCACGACGCTGGTTTCCGGCATTGAATCAGTACTGGAGCTGCCTTCGATTGAATGCCGGCTGCAACTTTCGGAACTCTATGACCGGGTTGAGTTTCCGGCTGAGCAGTAAGTCCCCAAAATGATTCCAAAACCTCTATCAGTAGTCAGTACTCTGTTGATTTCAAAATGTTTGACTACTGACTATTGACTACGAACTACTGACTGGCATTAAAACTCCCAGCCAGCGAATTGCTCCCGTTTGGGAATCTTCGCTGCAATTGATTCAAACCATTGCTTTTGCGATTCTTCACTAAACCGTATTTCGCGAAGCAAACAGAGTTCAACCAAAGCTTTCAGTTGTTCTGTCAAAATGGCCAGTTCAATCCAGTCAGGCTGATCTGTTAAAGGTGGATATTTGCCGGAATCAAGGCCGTATTTGGCCGAGACAACCCTTTGTGAAAATTCCTGATGAGTTCCAAATGTGGTTCCAACAATATGTTCAAAACTGGCTAAAACTCCTAGAAGACCTGGCTCAATCATCAATTCAACCATTGTCTTCAAATTATTTTCCGGTTGTTTTCCAGCTTGAACAACTCTGACAAAGTACCAACCACACAGAGCAGCTAAAAGGTCCTGGAATTGATGGCGCACCAGCCGTGAGGATCTGTATAAGACGTCAATATAGAGAGCAATCACTGGACGAATTTCTCGACATGCTTGGAACCAGCCTTTCACGACAGATTGTGGATCAGCTTCTATATCACCAAAAGTGAAAACCATCTCATGTGTAAATTTTCTGGTTGATAATTTCTCTAAATCAGGCAATTGCCTATGCAAGAGCAGAGGAAGCGGCTGATCCATATGCATTGTTGTTATTCGGCAATCCTTATTAATACCAGTGAATGAAATCAGGGAAGGAGGCCCTCCCATCGCCAGTGTTAAGAAGTCAGCTACTTCTCTTTCCCGTTCCAGGCACTTTTTTAGGCTATTGAATTCCTGAAACTGGATTTCAATCACGGCTTCTTGAGAGAAGCCAACGTGTGTTGGGAAACCAAGCGGACGGTTTTGCTCATGTATCAGATTCAAATCAAATCGAAGCTCACCTCCATCTATCGGCACCACAACGGGTGACAGGCTCTCAACCTCTATGAATTTGAATCGCCCAGCTTCTTTTTTTGCTAAAATCCCACTTTGTCCATACCATTCAGTCAATCCTGAGTAAGAAAGCTTGATTTCGTCAAATCCAATTTTATCCAGTGATTGGAAATGCCACCTCTCAATTATCAGGTTTGTCTGGTAAGTTGTTGTTGAATACCCACTACCAAAACTTGAATTCGTTTCCAAACAGCGAACCAATGTATATTCTTTGCCGGTAGTGGAACGCCCTAGAATAATAGGAATTCTGTTCCAGTCCTTATGTTTCCAAATTACAGAATCTGAATTTGTAGTGATGTTTAAACTCCCTAGAATATCAAGTTGTCCGCCATCTGAATCTAAAAAGCGTAAAGTTCCAGCAACTGGTTTGTCAGGGAATTCCGGAAGCCACCAAAATCCTTTTTCTTCAAAACGCCCCATATAAAACCTCAGATAAACCTACTAATTTACAATAGTTGTCATCACTTGTGATCTTCACATGCCGATTCCTTACATATTCTATCTCTTCCCAAGCTAACATATTTAAAAGGGTTGTTCGATACTAACTTTTTATGGACAATTTATAAAAGCTACTTACCTTTGGCTAAATAAGGAGCAGAAAAAACAATGTCAACACCGAAGAAAATCCTTGAGTTTGGAAGCTATCATAATCCATTAACGCCACCTCAAGCATCTGCTCTCTCTGATTCAACAAAGTATGAACCAAATGCTGAAGCTGATTTAATTGACTTAAAAGAACATCTCATCTCTGGAATTCTTTCTGAGTTACCTGCAGATCCTCAGCAATTATTTGAGCATTTATCGAACTGGTCCTTTAAAGACATCCGACTCCTTTATGATATCCTTTCTCGAAACCGAAACCTGGTAAATACTTTACAGACAAGGCATCCAGGTCGCTCACATCAATTAGTTATTGATTCGAGAATAGAAACACTCCTCGAAGAACTGAAAACCCTGGGTGTGCTCATTCCGGAACCTGATCAAGTCAAATCCTATTTAAACCAATACCCATCCTTGATGGAAAAGCTCCCTGACATTTGCGCCAAAGTCAAAACAATCCCTCAAAACCCAGCCGAATTCTCACTTGAAGTAAAAAAGCGAATTGAGTCTCAAGAAGAAGTGTTCACCCTGTATGTGCGCCCAAGTCAGTATGATGATCAATTATTTAACAAACTGCTTGATGCAATGGAAGAATTTGGCGAGTGGCTTTCAACACAAGAAGGGTGGATCTACGTCACAACTGATTTTCAATCGGTAAGGAGGGGGTAATGGAATTCGATTGGAGAGATTTATTGCCTCTTGCTAAAACTCTTCAGGAGAATTGTCCATCCGGAATCACACCTGAAGCTGCATATCGAACGGCTATAAATCGTGCTTATTACGCTGTCTATGGTCATGCACTTCGTTTTGCGATTGAAAAATACAGTTATATTCCTCAAGGAAGCGCAAAAGATCACTCCGGGGTAAGAAGACATTTCCAAAGAACAAGACCACGGCAACTCTCCACAATGCTTGAAAAACTCTATGAAAATCGTGAGAAATCTGATTATGAGGCGATAGTGCAAGATCTGCCATATCTGGCTAAAGAATCTGTTGACCAGGCTCAACAAGCATTGGACTTCATTGAAAGCTTCTGGAGACCCAGTTCACCACCTTAATTATCTCAATTGAAAGCATCATTTGATAGTATCTTTTTTTCCCAATATTGATTTGGGGCTCAGGGGCAAGCAATTATTGCTTGCCCCTACTCTCTTATTATTCCAACCCCCCAAACTTCTCAACATAATCCTGACGGCTCAGGTTGATGATGCGGTGGGCTTCTTCGGCGCCAAAGACGTGCGTGATTTCCGTTTCGCGTTTGGCGGCGCCCGGGATGTCTTTGTAGGTCAAAAAGTAATGCCGCAGCCGTTCAATCAAACTTTCCGGGCATTGGGAAATATCGGTCCATTCACCATACAGCGCGTCGCGATGGAGCACGGCGATGATTTTGTCGTCCGATTCGTTGCCGTCAATCATTCGCAAGCCGCCAATCGGCACGGCGCGGACCATAATGTCTCCGTGTTGAATCGGCTTTTCGGTCAAAACGCAAATATCAAGCGGGTCTCCGTCACCGACGATTTTGTCAATGCGTCCGGTTCGCTCGGCGCAAAAGGCGCCAATCCGGTCACCGCAATAGGTTTGCGGGATTAAACCATAGAGCGACGGACAGTGATTTGAGTACTTTTGCGGGCGATCCACTTTGAGATGGCCCGTGGTTTTATCAACTTCATATTTCACCGAGTCGGTCGGAACGATTTCAATGTAGGCATTAACGAGCCGTGGAGCATCGTCGCCAACCGGGATTCCATGCCAGGGGTGGGCTTTAAAAAGCCGTCCCATGACTTTCCAAAAAACCATTTGTGCTGTATCTACCATTGGGATAAGTCCTTCAAATTACGAAAATTACAGAATATTGCAGGCATCTTTTCGGCAAGATTTCTTTCTGGCGATGGGTCGCCATGAAGGGTTGATGAACGCAGAAGGAGGACTCCCAATATAGCTGAATCAACCCATTTCTTCCAATTGATCCCCGTTGAGATGAAGAAAAAGAAATTCTCTCGCCTGAAGGCAATACTCTGAACTTTTTCGATTTTTATTTTTTCTTTTCCATTCTGGGCATATAATGCCGGGCAGTCCTTGCACAAATTATGCCCCTGACGTTCGCTTGCCGGACAAAGGACAGGTGTATGACTGATCCCCCTTTCCGCAGCCTTTTCTCCGAACCAGCCACGAGGGTTTCGCGGGAAAACCTCCTCCGTAGTTCTCAACAACAACACCTCAATGAACTTCGGCCCGGTTTGTTGGAACGCGCCGAGCAGACTGACCTTGGCGTGCTCCTCGATGCCGATCACTTTGGCAATCAGATGCTCTATACAGAAGTGTTTGAGGCTGTTTTTGCGTCGGTACAATCGGACCCAGCCGCGTGTTCACGCATGATTGCCTTCCTCAACGAACACGACCAGTTGCCTGTCACTCAAACCTTTGCTCAGTTTCTGCTTGAATCGTTTCAAAACCAGCCGACACCAACCACGGCCCGGCAATGCCTGTTCTTTTCAGCTCGCACCGGCTCGGCGGCACTCTATTCCCAGATGGTTGACCAGATAATGGCGTACTGGCGACGTGGCAGCCTGACTGGAATTGAGCCGGCAAATCTGGCGGCCCTGATTGAAAGCCAGTTCTGGCTGCTACCCGTTCAAGTCCGCTCATCCGGAGACGGTCATGTGTTTAAGCGTGTTCTGGCTTTGATTCGGCGTGAACTGACGGCCCAGGAGCTTTTCTGATATTGAGTGAAGCTTTTATCACGGTTGTTTCTTTGTCCCCAGTACAGAAAGGTTTTGTATGGAACCCATCTATCTCATTGCTGCAGCAGGAATTGTTTTTGCGTTGATTGTCTTTTTGATGGTCTTTAATTCGTTTTTCGTCAGTGTTGGTGCGACGGAAATTGCGATTAAAGAACGGCGTTACTTTGGTGAAAAAATGCCTCCCGGACGGGTGGTGGCAACGGCTGGTGAAGTTGGTATCCAGGCCGAAGTCCTCAAACCCGGATTACATTTCATCAAATGGCCAATGGAACGAATTTACAGCAAAGTCCCGCTGGTCTCGGTTGGCTCAGACGAAATGGGCGTTATCGAAGCCATTGACGGCGAGCCTTTGCCTCCAGGCCGAATCTTTGCCCCAGACCGGGCCCAAAATGCCCATAACAATTTTCAAGACCCGATTGCGTTCATCAAACAAGGCGGCGTGAAGGGAATCCAGTTGCGGACACTCCCGCCTGGACTATGGCCCATCCATCCGTATCTGTTTCGGGTTTCAATTGCCAAATCAACCATGATTCCACAGGGCAAAGTCGGCATGATCATCGCCGCTGATGGCAGCCCGCTCGATCCTGGTCGCCTGCTGGGAAAAGCGATTGAAGGTCACCGCAACTTTCAGGAAGCTGAACAATTTATCGCGGCCAATGGCCAGAAAGGGTCGCAGGTCGAAGTCCTGACGCCGGGGACGTATCGCATCCACACTGAATCCATTTCGTTTGCAGGTGAGAAAAAACCAGGGATTTTTACGGTTCGGCTCTGTGATGCCACGTTCATTACTGAAAATCAGGTCGGGCTGGTCGAGGCCCTCGACGGCTCGCCACTTGATCCACGCGATTATGTCGCCCAGCCAGTCGAAGGCCACGACAACTTTCAGGATGCCGACGAATTCCTCGCTCGCGGCGGTCAGCGTGGCCCGCAAAAAGACATTCTCCTGCCTGGGATTTATTACATCAACCCGTTGCTCTTTAAGGTCATTCCGGAAAAAGCCGGCGAAGTCAAACCCGGCGAAGTCGCGGTGATTGTTTCAAACGTCGGAAAAGATCCATCCGAAGAAATTCGACGGGCGATGGCACTCAAAGTTCGCACTCGCCTTGAGCACGAAGAACAAGAACAGGCCAGACTGATGGCGTCTAAACTCACCGGAACCGCGAAAAAAGCGACAGCGGCAGAGCTGGCAGCGGAGTTTCGGGTGAATGACCCGGCAGATGCGCGGCTTGATCAGGGGGCGCACGAAGCCTATGTGGTGCCCGAAGGCTATCGCGGAATTCAGGAAACGGTGGTTGGTCCAGGCCGCTATTACATCAACACGCTGGCCATCACCCCGATTATCATTCCCACCACCAACCAGACCGTCGAATGGACCGCCGAAGACATTGACAACACCTTTAACCCATTTGAAGTCATTTCAAAAGATGGGTTTACCATGCAGCTTGAAGTTCGGGTCGTCTTTCGTGTCAAGCCCGAAGATGCACCGTTTATGGTCGCCAAGATCGGCTCGATTGACCGGTTGATCAAAAATGTCATGCATCCGCTGATTGATTCGATTTTCCGCAACCAGGCTTCGGAATCATCCGCCATGGCCTATTTGCAAAATCGTCACGAAGAACAGGAACGCGCCGAAGCCCGTGTCCGGGCACATTTGCTCAAATACCACGTGGATGTAGTCAATGTACTGATTTGCCATATCCACCTGCCTGAAGAGTTGATGAAAACCCAGACCGAAAAAATCCTGGCCGAACAGCGTCAGAATATGTTCTTCGCCCAACGGGAGGCAGAAGACAAGCGCATTCAGCTTGAAAAGACCAAAGCCCATGCTGACAACCAGCGCGATCTGATGGCGGCCACGGTCGGCGTTGAAATCGCCACCAAACGCGCCGAACAACGCAAAGCTGAAGGCGAAGGCGAAGCGCACTTCATTTCGGCAACTGGTCGTGCTGAAGCAGAAAAAGTTCGATTGATGGGTGAAGCCCAGGGTGTCGCTTATGCCGAACAGGTCAAAGCCATGGGCCCACAAGGTGTGGCCTTGATCGAAACCTTGAAAGTGATTGGTGAAAAAGGAGTTCGCATCACGCCTGACGTGATGGCCACTGGCGGCCAGGGCGACGGGTCAGCCGGACTCGGCACGCTGCTCCTGCTCAACCTGTTCCGGGACCGCGTGGGTAATGGCGGGAAATAGGGTTCAGGGTTTGAAAACCAGGGTTCAGGGTTCAGGGTTCAGGGTTTGAAAACCAGGGTTCAGGGTTCAGGGTTCAGGGTTAGAAAGTATCGTTGAATTTTCTAGTGTCGAAGTTCGCAAATGGGGGGCTACAATATCTTGTAGACTCCAGTTGTGCAATCCAGAGCGACCCACTAAAAGACAAACAAAAAGTAAATTCGAAAACCCTGAACCCTGAACCCTGAACCCTGAACCCTGAACCCTAAACCCTGAACCCTGCAGTCCTCACCGGATTTTGCTCGGGCTGCGGAAGCGTCCAACCGTTGTTCCAGTGCCGTTTGGCAGGCCAACCAGCGCCCAACCGCCGGTTGGTACAAAGCGGCCCTGAATCCGGTGGTTTCCGGTATCGCCAATGACTAAAAATGGCATTCCAGCAAAAGGTCCAGTTGCAAATAGAGTTACCGTCACACCTTCAGCCCGGTTGACTTGACCGAGAAGTGATCCGGTCAGTGCCAGAGCCGTGGCATTGGCTGGATTTGCATTGAGAAACCGTAATACACGCGAGTTGCCAGTGTCGGCAATATACAAAGTTCCAGTGGTATCAATTGCAACTCCTTGCGGATTTTGGACTTGATTGAGCCCGACACCCCGCGAGGCAATAATTACCCCGGTGGTACTGCTTGTGACAGTATTGGCATTGTTGATTCTGAGAATCCGGCTATTGGAGTCATCGGCCACAAATAACCTGAAACTCAAATCAATAGCCAATCCACGCGGGCTGCCCACCTGACCGCTCCCGGCGCCGTTGGTGGCAATCACGACGCCAAATCCAGGGAGTCCTGCGTCAAATCGAAGCACCCGTCCGTTGCCAGTATCGGCGACATAGAGGTTGCCTTGTGGGTCATAGGCCAGCCCTTGCGGCGCCCGGACCTGGTCAAGACCAGAACCAACCGTGGCAAAATTCGCCCACGAAGTTCCGCCATCGGTTGACCATTGAATGCGGTTATTTCCGGTATCAGCCACGTAAATTCGCTGGCCGCTGGCATCAAAGGTCACGGCTTCAGGCGTTCGGAACTGACCATTGCCGGAACCAACTGTTCCTGGCCCAATCACGGACCATGTGTCGCCGTCAAATCGCTGGATTCGGTTGTTAAAGGTATCAGCCACCATCAGGATAGATCGCTCAAGACCACACACATCATAGATGATGGTCACCGTATCGCTGGCTGGACCACAGGGCCCTGGAGGATCATCCGCTGTCAATGTCAGCGTTACCGACCCGGAGGAAACTTCAGCCGGTGTCGGGGTATAGGTGGCATTCAGAGTTCGGTTGTCAGGCGTAAAAGTGCCGCCGCCGCCGCTCCAGGTGCCAGCCGTTCCGCTGCCGCCGATGACACCCGCCAGCGTAACCGCCGGTTGGTTGGCACAAACCGTTTGAGGCAAACCTGCATCCACGGTCGCAACCGGGTTGACCGTAATCGTGGCGCTCCCACCTTCGGTCAGGCCACAACCATTGGCATCAGTTCCAGATTGCAGACTGTATGTGGTTGTGGCTGAAGGCGAAACCATAAAGGTCAGCGGATTGCTCCCCATCTGGGTGCCGCCGCCATTGGTCAGTGTCGCGGTGTATGGCGCAACACCTCCTGACACCGTAACCGTCACCGCAAACGTTCCAGGACTATCGGCGCAAGCGGTCCCGATCCCACTGACCATGGCCGTAATTGGACCACACACTACCTGACAGGCTGAAAATTCAGACGAATTCCCGGCAGCATCGGTCGCAATCGCTGTCACAACGTGTCCAGTGGTAACGGCACCTGATAACGTCGCACTGAAGGTTGCGTTGTTACCAACCGTAGTGATGTTGGTAAACCCAAGAAACGTCTGCCCTTCCCCGTTTCCGGAACTGTCACAAGTCGGGTTTGAGAAAAATTCGATTCGGAAAGCTGTGTTCGCCGTGCTGTTGAGCATCCCGGTGACGATGGTATTGCCACCAGATGCCGTTGCCCCAGTTAACACCGGGAAGTTTTGCTGTCCGTTGACACCAAAATCATCATCATTCAGATCATTTGGGGTCACGCCATCCACCGTTGTAAACGAAGCCGCAATATCAATCCCGACACCTGTATTCGAAAAAATCGAATTGCCCAGAATTCGATTGTTGGCAGCACCTGGGCCAACCAGATGAACACCACCAATAAAACCATTCCCAGCAATTACATTCCCCTGGCCCGCAGACGTTCCACCAATGGTGTTGGTGTTGGCGGCAATCACGACCACGCCATAATCAGAGTTTCCAAGACCTGAAACGACGGCGCCATTGGCATCAGTCCCAATGTAATTTCCGGCAACGAGCATACCGCTGATGCCGCCGGCGTCAATTCGAACCCCGCCCCGATTGTTGCCGGAAATCACGTTGCGCTGTGCAACGGCGGAACCACCAATGGTTGTGGTCGAACTACTTGTATCAATGCCGTGAAAACTATTCCCCAAATCACCAGTTCCGGCGGCATTCACGCCAATGTAATTTCCGACAATGGTGTTGCCAGTCGGCGGAGTGGTAGTGTCAAAGTCAATGTCAATGCCGTGGCTGTTATTCCCTGAGATTATGTTGCGGTTGCCAACCGCACTTCCGCCAATGGTGTTATTGGTTGAATCAGACACCCGGATTCCATCCAGGAGATTGCCCAAATCAGTGTCACCAGCCACATTTGTACCGATGAAGCACCCCTCAATCTGATTGCTCGATCCGGTGCTGAGTTCAATGCCATATGCCTGAAAGCGATTGATGACCAGTCCCGAAATCACACAATTTGAAGCATCAAGCTGCAATCCCCGCGAAGCTGGTCCGGCGCCGGAACCATTGAGTTCGATTCGCAAAACCGCGTTATCTCCAACGGCAAGTGTGTTTCGCGAAGTACCCGACTGTGAGTACCCGTTGATGGTCAGCGTGTCCTGGATGGATGGAAAGTTGGTGCTTCCAGTCGGTGCAATCGTGTGCGGTCCGGCACCCGCAATCGCAAAGTTGATCACGTCAGATCCGCTGCTCGCATTGGCCTGCTGGATGGCCGCCCGCAAGGTGCAATTTCCGCTTCCGTCATTACAAACACCATCTGCCGTGTTGCTGTCAGCACCATTCCCAGTTGAATTGACCATAAAGGTGGCCATTGGCAGGGTTACCAATCGCATCAGCGGCACCTCACCGGTTTGAAACACCACCAGATCTTCCAGCCCATCACCGTTGATTTTGAGCGGCAACACATCCACAACTTCATTGAAAAGAGTAAGTTCAACCGGTTCAAATGTGTGCGCGGCACTGCCAGTCAAGAGGCGCATTCGACGGGTCGTATCGGTTGCCAGCAAATCCGCATAGGGCAGGCTCGATATTTTCACGCTGGTCAATCGAGCGACCTGCGAGCCGAGAAATCGTGTTTCATCACGCCAGTTACCGAGCGAACCAGTACTTTCCTGGATGGAGGCTCTGGTGGAGTGGCTGGCCATATCTCCAGTGAAGATATGGAGCGAACCGGCGGTATCCAGCACCGCCACATCCAGTGCCTGCCCTCCAGTAAAGTTGCCTACGGCCACTGAGGTCAACGCCTGGGGAAATGCTCTGATTTCAACCCGCGCCGGATGAATCGCCGCACTCACATCGCGACCTTCAATCACAATCAGGTTTTTTCCAGCAACACCGACAATATCAGCCCAGACGGAGCCGATGACATTTCCGAAGGCAATCTCGGTCACTGGGGATGGCACCGAAATCGTTTCGGGTTGTGTTTCAAGTCCACCTGCCGCCGAGTCAAAAACCAGAAAACACGCTCCGGCAGCATTTGTCACTCCAAGCATCACATCATTGAGCCCATCGTGTCGGTTAATCTGACCAACTTGAAACGCGGTGATTGAACCGGGAAGATTGACTTCCCGTGCTGAAAGCACATTTCCGCGCCCATCACCCACCAGCAGCCAGAGATGAGTGCTTCCGCGCCGGGTACAAATTACATCCTGATGGCCATCGCCGGTGAAATCTCCGGTTTCGACACACATTGGGGCTTCAGGCATATTTGCCGCAAGCATTCCTGGAAAAAAGGAATCGGTCTGCTCAACTTCAGTTTCGGCCAACCCGCCGCCAAACCCCGCTGGATTCCCCGGATGAATTTTGATCATGCCACCGGTTCCAGTGCTCCAGGCAGTTACCAGATCCGGGATGCCATCCTCATTCAAATCAGCGCTTGCCAGAGCCAGCGGAGTTTCCGAACCACCAGACCGTGCCAGTTCCACCACATCTCTGCGCGAGGTCTCAACTCCCTGACTGAGCTTGAGATACGGGTGACTGCGGCCTACACCTTCAATGGGTATTTGTTTTAAACGACGGTTGACCGAAGACACGAATTTCACGGTCCTGGCTGAGATTTTAGTTGAATACTTGTCTGAACAGTGGTTCATACCTGCCATAGCCAGGGCAGAGCCAATGAACAAAACACAAACCATAAACAATTGAACGAAGGGTCGCATAGCGTAAAACTCCTGTGAGGCCGGATTCTGGGTTTCGGCAAATACAGCTCTTTTCAAATGATAGGTGGGCTCAGGAGGGAGGAATTTCTGGTAAAAAGAAAATTGCCAAACCGTGTCTAAAACGTGGGTCCATCTTCAACTTCGCCCACGTTCAGGACGCAATTTGGCAGGTATCGAATGCTTTCTCGAGAACCATCATGTATTCGACATTCTCAGTCCAAATCAAGATAATGGAAGAGTTTTTCGACCAACGGCCTGTTTTTTCAATCAGTGGCCTGTTTTTTCGATGAACGGTTGGTTCACAGGCCATCTCTCAGTCAGTCTTGTAACTGTTTGGTTGATTTATAGGCAAGTACATTGTAATATAGTCAGGTATAAAACACTTTGGACTGGGCAATGGAACCTGGTGATGTGGACTCAGACGCGACAAGCACATCGGGGTCAAGTGAGAGAGGTGATATGCGACGAGCCTGCAAAGTGACGCTGAAATTTGCAACCGAAACCAAGCGGCGCAAGATCGCGGCGCTGCTGGAAGCGTACCGAGCGGCGGTCAATTTCTATATCCGGTCGCTGTGGGAGACACCCGGCAAGCTGGATAAAGCGACGCTGGGCAGGCTCACTGATACCCGGCTCTCGGAACGGTTGAAAAGTCAGGCCCTGAAGCAGGCGCTTGAAATCGTGGTCGGGACAAAGAAATCGGCGAAGGCGCTGGGCACGGTGGCACGCTGTCCGGTGTTTACGGGAAGTGCGGTGCTCGATGCCAAGATTGTGTCGGTGGAGGTGGGACGGGGCAGCTTTGATCTGGTGATCCGGGTGTCGTGCCTCAAGAAAGGCGAGCGGATTTCGATTCCGACCAAACGAACGGCTGTTTTGAATCACTGGCAAGGGATGGAGGGGGCTCGAATGATTCAAGGGTGCGCGCTGTCGGAGACTGGAATCGTAGTGTGGATTGAACTCCCGGATCTGGAGC
>JACQXX010000071.1 GCA_016208495.1 Acidobacteriota bacterium
ATCACCCAGCGTTACCTGGGACACCTTTGTGAACAATAACCTTGCAAACGCAATGTGAATGTTTGTCAACCTTGAAAATTCAGTCTCTGAGGTGGGCCAAATCAAAGTGCCAAAGTGGGCCAAATCAAGTTGCCAAAACCACCTATTTAGATATTGACCAAGCTGAATTTAAGACTCTTTCAGACCGAGTTATTCAGTTAATGCGTAACTATAAAACTGATATTGAAAATGCAGCAAGTTGCAAGAACTATAAGAAGTGACTTGATTTTCTTTTAGATCTTCTAAAAACAACTAATTTTCACTTATTTCAGAGTTTTTTTCTCCGAATTTTGGCTTTTCCTGCAAAAATTGGATAAATTGGCCATCTTGATTTTTTTTATCCTTCTGCGTGTTGGTTCCAGTCTATGTTGATCAAGTTCATTGTGGAGAATTTTCGGTCGTTTAAAGACGAAATCCAGTTCAACCTGATTGCCACCGGCGACGAGGCGCATTCCAACCATGTGTTTCACCTGGAGAACCATCCGAAATCGCCGCTCCTGCGCGTGGCAAGCCTGTACGGCGCGAATGCCGCCGGGAAATCCAATCTGATCCGGGCGGCTGCGTTCGCTCAACAGTTGATCGTTCACGGCACGAAAAGCGGTCAGGCAATTGCGGTCTCTCCGTTCAAATTGAGCCAGTCCACACTCCAGTCTCCAGGTCGCTTTGAGTTTCTCTTTGAATATCGAAATGTCGTTTACCACTATGGGTTTCTGCTCAATGCTCAGCAGATTTGTGAAGAATGGCTGTTTGTGACGCCTGACAAACGTGAAGTGCTTGGCTTTGAACGTGTCACCAACTCACAGATGGAAACCCAGATGAAGTTTGGCGCCACGCGGTTTTGGAAACAATCCAAAAAGCCGTTCTTGAGTTTTGTGGCTCAGGGCACACGTCCCAACCAGCTTTTCTTGACCGAAGCGATTGACCGCAATGTCCCCGAACTCCAACCCGTCATGGACTGGTTCAACAAAGTGCTGACGATTATTCCGGCAGAATCTCGCCTGCTCACGCTCAGTTCATTTGCCAGAGAAGAAAAAACCACGTCTCAGTTTATGGGCGAATTCCTCAGAAGTGTGGATACCGGTATTCACGGCATTGCCGTCGAAGAGCACACCCTCAAAACCGATGAACCCAATTCGTTTCTCCCGGCTGAAGTTCAACAGGAAATCTTGAGTGACCTGGAAGACGAGTCAGTTGCCGTGGTGACACCTGAAGGAAACCAGTTTGAAATCATTCACCGGAGCAATTCCCTTCCAGTTTTGCTGGTTCTTAAAACACAGCACAAAATGGAGGATGGTACATTGTTAAACTTTGACCTGAGTGAAGAATCCGAAGGAACTCAGCGGCTGATGCACCTGTTGCCGGTGCTGGCCAGCGCCCAATCCAATGAGAAAGTTTTTCTTCTGGATGAACTTGACCGGCGGCTCCATCCACTGCTGGCGCGGAAATTTGTCGAAGCGTATCTGTCAGCTCCCGGTAATCCGAAGCGACAATTGATTTTTACCACTCACGACACCACCTTGCTGGATTTAAACCTGTTGCGACGCGATGAAATCTGGTTTGTCGAAAAGAATGAACAGGGACAATCAAGTTTGTTTTCCCTGGCCGAATTTAAACCGCGCCCGGATTTAAAAATCTCCACCAGCTATCTCAATGGCCGATTTGGAGCGATTCCCATCATTCGCCCATTCGGCAAGCCTCACGCCTGAAGGCGTTACTCTGAACCTTTATTTTTTGGAGGTGTAAACCTTATGCCCGCTATGGATTACTCGCGCGTGGCGCACTACTACGACTCATATGTCCAGACCAGCCTGGACGTTAATTTTTTCCTTCAGGAATCAAAAAACGCCACCCGTGTGCTTGAATTGATGTCAGGCACCGGGCGGCTTTCCCTGCCGCTCATTGAAGCCGGGGTCAACCTGACCTGTGTTGATAGCTCGCCGGAAATGCTGGCGATTCTGCGCCAGAAACTAATTCAGCAAAACCTCCAGGCGGACGTGTTTGAGATGGATGTGTGTCAGATGGCACTCGCCGGAGAATTTGACCTGATTGTCATTCCTTTTCATTCATTTGCTGAAATTCTGGACCCACCGGACCAGCGGCGGGCACTCGGAGAAATCTTCCGCCTACTTTCCCCATCCGGGCGGTTTATCTGCACGCTTCACAATCCACCCGTCAGACTCAAATCGGTTGACGGCAAAGTGACGTTTCTCGGCAAACACACACTTCCTGATGATGCGGGAACGCTCTTGCTTTCCACCGTGCAACAATATGAGCCTTTAATGCAACGGGTGAAAGGTGCCCAGTTTTATGAATTGTATGACACCAGCGGCGTGATGCAGTCAAAGTGGTTCGTAGACCTTGAATTTTACCTGCATCAGCGTGAAGGATTCTTGAAACTGGTTCAAAGCGTAGGGTTCTCAATGCTCAACCTGTACGGCGATTATTCGCATTCCGCCTTTGTCGAAAACTCAAGCCCCTTCATGCTTTGGGTGTTAGGAAAAGCACCTCAGCCAACTACATGAGTGTTTCTCCTTCAGGAAATCAGATAGTTTTGCCGGGTTAGGGTAAAGCACTATATCTATGAGGGTTACCCTGTCTGACGACGGCTTCAACTGACAATAAAAGCCTTCGATTTATCCTGTATCTGCTTGACTTTCCTGGATTTTGCGGCACTCTCTTCCCCACACGACTCCAACCTGAAGGGATTGCTTGCATGCAGAAAAAGGATGTTCTGAACGCCTGGGGGCGCATTTTACAAGGGCACGCTCCATCACTCTCAATTGAAATCACACGTCAATGCCCGCTTCGGTGCCCGGGTTGCTACGCCTATGAGCCTGAACACCTGCACCAGCTTGGACCGTTGCGCGATCTGGCTGATTACAAAGGAAAAGAGCTGGTTGATAACATTTTGAAGCTGGTTGACCGCCATCGTCCGCTGCATCTCTCGATTGTTGGCGGCGAGCCGCTGGTTCGCCATCGGGAACTCAATGACCTGCTACCGAAATTAAGCGAGCGGGGAGTTGTCGTGCAACTTGTCACCAGCGCGGTCCGGGAAATTCCCAAAGCCTGGAATAAGATCAATCAATTGCACTTCGTGGTGTCAATTGACGGATTGCAGCCCGATCACGATGTG
Source organism: Acidobacteriota bacterium (assembly GCA_016208495.1). NCBI lineage: Bacteria > Pseudomonadati > Acidobacteriota > Acidobacteriota bacterium. The sequence continues at coordinate 3,173 of JACQXX010000071.1, forward strand.
CGCCGGGCACCGGCCACCTATGAACGGATTCTGAAGAACATCAAAGATCAGACCATCATCGTGCACTGCACCATCACCAACCAGATGGCCGGCAAGTACAATTATTTTGATGATTTTCTGACGTTTTGGTCGAACCAACCCGAAGTTCGAAAAATCTGGTTCAGTCTCTTCACTCCCCAGATGGGTGATACCTGTGAAGAAATCCTGCCTCAAGCAACCCGAACCACTGTGCTCGACGAACTGGCTGGCCTGCGTGGCAAATTCCCCAAACTTGATCTGCCCGACATTATGCTCAAGGGCTATCACACACCGCCGAGCTCGCCCGAAGAATGTATCTTCGCCAAAACCACGCTCAACTATACCGCCGACCTCAAAAGCAAAATCACACCTTGCCAGTTTGGCGGCAACCCGGATTGCTCACAGTGCGGCTGCGTGGCTTCCGCCGGATTAAAAGGCATCGGCGACTATCGGCTGTTTAATCTGGTGTCTTTAAAGACTATGTTCAAAGCTTCGTCCAAGGTCGGACAACTCAATCAGAAATTCTTTCCTTCGCCGGAGCTTGCGGTCAGCGAAAAATAGGGTTCCGGGTTCCGGGTTCCGGGTTCCGGGTTCCGGGTTCCGGGTTCCGGGTTCCGGGTTCCGGGTTCCGGGTTCCGGGTTCCGGGTTCCGGGTTCCGGGTCTTCGAAGAATGATAAATTACAGGGGGTTCGCCGCGTAGCGGTGGTTGAATTGAGGCAGGTCGGTTACGGCCTGTAACATTTCAGAAAATGATTTCGTCCTGGGAGCACTGGCATCTTGCCGGTAACTGATTGAAGATCAACCGTTTGGTGCCGGCAGGATGCCGGCGATCCCAGGAAATGTTTATCTGAAATTGAGCAAACGACCGTTCGCTCAACTGACCTTTTCTTCCGGGTATTCAAGGTCATACAGGCGGTTTTCGGTTTCTTTCTTAAAGTGCCGAAATTCTCTCAAAAGCAAATCCTGTCCTTTTTCCAGTCGTTCCATTCGGGTTTCAAGTTTGTCAAAACGTTGATTGACCTGGGCAAACTGTTGGTTGATCTGGCCAAGTTGTTGATTGATCTGGGTAAATTGTTGATTGACCTGGGCAAACTGTTGGTTGATCTGGCCAAGTTGTTGATTGACCTGGGCAAATTGTTGATTGATCTGGGTAAATTGTTGATTGATCTGGGTAAACTGTTGGTCTACCTGGACAAACCGCTGGTCTACTTGAGCAAAGCGTTCATCTATCTGGGCAAATCGCTGGTCTATCTGGGCAAATCGCTGGTCTATCTGGGCAAACTGGGGATCTATTTTTTGTTCGATCACCCTCGTCACCACCGCAATCAGCAGGGCTTCAAGGTCGTTTCGGGTTTGGAAACTCTCTGGCGGTGCATATTTCTTCGTTGGATCTTCACTGCTCATAGCTCAACTCCTGATTCCTATTTGGTGCATATCATTATTATATAGTCGTACCAGAAAGCCAACGGTCAGTTTCAGAACGGGGCAGGTTGATGTCAACCAACTTGACATTCCGTAAACTGAATGATGATTCATTCAAGCCATTTTATTACTTGACTTTAGTTAGAGTTAAGTGATTTACCTGGATACCTGCTACACAGCTCAATCTTTCAGATGGTGGTTTATTCTTTACAGTCCTGCTTTCTTTTTATAAACAATAATTTATTTAGAATGAGAAACTTACATCTCTTCCTCAAGAGATTTTTTCGATTCTCTGAGGCTTTGGCACAAAAGTTGTATTAGATGTTACTGAATCACCGTTCAGTTGTATCCCCACAACAGATCAATCTCGAAAAGTTCAACAACAATCAAGCACAGAAGAGGAAAAAGCTATGACGCGGGCATCTCAATCCTTCGCACTTTCAGCCATTCGCTATTGTCTCGTCGCCGCAGTGTTCATCATTGTCAGCGCAATCTATTCCGAACCAGCCAAGGCCGTGACCCTGGTTTTTGTCCACGGCAAAGGCGATGCCGCCACCCTGGACTATAACTATACCCTGCAACAATACTGGACACCGGACATGATCAAAGCGGCAACGCGCAATTATGCCACCCCGTACCACATTGTGACCTATGATGGACGTCAGGCATACTGGGACGCCGCCGGAGAAGTCGCCCGCGAATGCAATCAGTTGCTCGATCAAGGCAAAAAAGACCTCGTGTTTGTCACCCACAGCATGGGCGGTTGTGTGATGCGCTACATTTTGTGCAACGCCGACTCGTCAGACCCATATTACAATTACAATGGCAATTACAATCGCATCCAGGCCAATACCGTCCGCGTGCTGGCGTATGCCCCACCCAATGCCGGTTCTGAAGCCGCCGACCTGGCCGGAAGCCTCAGCAGCTCCTTTTTCACGTCATGGATTGTTTCCCTCCTCAATCAGGACTACCCATCAACCCAGTGCCTGACCACCGCCAATGTGCAGTATGCCAACAACAACTGGTTCCGCGATTCCCTGCGCAGCAAGCCGATTTATTCAGTCGCTGGCACGGGGCTCTGGAATGACTGGTGTCTGGAATGCGTCGGATTGGCAACGCTGTCTGGTCTGGCCGGGCTGCCCGGTGAAGACGATGGCGCCGTGGCCCAGTATAGCGCCCACAAAACCGGTGCTCCAGGAAATGACTGGTACAATACTGACGCCAATCACCATTACAATCGCCGCAATAGCTATCGCAAACTTGGCGATGACATTGCCCGCTACGGTTACTAATCCGAATCAACCGACGAAAAAGAAGAAGGAGATATTGTCATGAAAAAGATGTATGTGATCCTGATTGCAGTGTTTGTAATGGCCGGCGCGATGGCTGGAATGATCCGCGCCAAAGACCCCGTTCAGTCAGAATTGAATGTCCCAACGTCGCTTCCCGAAGCTGAAGCGAAAGCCCCCAAGCGCGTTTCAGATCGCAGCGACAGTGGTCGGTTGAACGAAGAAGAATTCCGTCAGCAACTGGCTGGTGAAAGCACCCTGTCGAGTCGGTATGTGATGTCCGACGTCTCGGGCGAAAGCATCAAACTGCCCGTGACCGGCACCACTGCCGCCATTGGGGTCTTTAGCCTGGATGCCAGCGCCGAATTTGAACTCAAAGCCCCTGGTGGAAGCACAGCGGTGATGCAGCCGATTTCCCGTGACGAAATGTTTGCCACCCCGGATGCCACCAAACGCATGGTGACCACGGCCAAAATGATGGCCACACCGGTTCAAGCCGTAACCGAAGTCGGCAGCTACACGCTCAATGTCCACAGCAAAGCGCCAGTTGACATTGTGGTCAATGACAACAATGACCTGATGCTCAAAACCTGGTTGTCAAAAAATACCGTGGATGTGAACGAACAAACCGAAATCCGCGCTCAGATCCTCAATGGCAAAGCGACTGAAGCCGCGACCATTTCGGCCCGGTTGTTTGGCGAAGACAAAAAACTCATCAACACCGTGAACCTCAACCCAACGGCTGAAGGCTTTTACAGTGCCACCGTTTCGGCTGAAAACCTGGGCACATTTACCAACGTCATTGTTGACGCCGCTGGTACAACGGCTGAAGGAAAAGCCTTCCTCCGAACCGGCAACATCACGCTGATGACCGGCAAAGCCGGCGCCAAACTGGGCGAAGTGGTCAGCGAACAACTGACGGCTCAGAATCTGGACGTCACGGTTTCAATTAAAGTTAAAGGCGAAGGCCGTTTCCACCTGCGCGCCAACCTGGTCAACGCGGCTGGCGAACCGATGGCCTGGGCACAGGCGGCTGAACGCCTCACTCCTGGCAACCACACGTTGACCCTCCACTTTGATCGGAGTGCGATTCCAGGCGGCCAGGAACTGGTCGTTCGTGACCTCGAACTCACCGACGTGACCCAAATGCCCGGCGTGAAGAGCCCGAACAAACTGGATGCCTACGCAGTGCAGGCCAAATTCTAAGACCAGTTTGTAGTCAGTAGTCAGTAGTTCACCAAGCTTATTTGATTGAATTACTTAACTATTTCCTCATACGAGCGCTTCAGTGCGAAATGGTAGAGCGCGACTCATTCTTCAAGCAAAGATCCTCTGTCAATCTGTAATCTCTCAAACAACTGACGAGCACTCCTTCTGGGAGTGCTCTTTTTTCTTTTTCCCCTGGTCTCCTGAGCCTGGGGACTCCCCCTGTCAGACCAGCCGTACAAGTGTCAAAATAAAGCAGCATAAATAAATAAAGGCGGCACTGATCATGGCCCAATCAATCACTGGATGGGCCCGGGCAAAGGCTGGGAGCATTTTTCGATTCAAAATCACAATCAGGACAGTGTACAGCGCCATGACCAGAGTGTTGAGAATGGCGCTGGTAATCAAAAACCAGAACGGCTGCCGGGTGTCCACCAAAATCAGGATTGTTCCAATCACAATTTCTGACCAGACAAAAATGTGATAGAGCTTGCCGGCTGAAAATCGCTCGGCTCCAAGCAAAGAGCTGGTGATACCTGCCGAAATCCGTGATGTCACGTCAATCAGTCCGATTTCAGACGTGAAAAAGATCGCATATCCGACGCTCACAAATAAAAGTGAAGCGCTCAGACCCAGCGTGTCATGAAGCCGGGTGGTTGCCAGTTGCAAAAATGAAGTTCCCTGGGTCGAACTTTGCGGTCCCAGCAAGCAGAAGAAAATCAGCGAGAGAAAAACAATGCTGAAAGTGTTCCCCCCGACAAATAGAAGCGCATGCTCTGAACGTGACAAACGAATCCATTGCTTCCAGCGGCTTTCGGATTCGGCATCAGATACAATCCGCTTGATGACCCGGGTATCTTCACGGGTCAACCCGACTGATTGTCGGAGACCTGCTAGCGGTTGTGAGTATTTTCCCATCCCAAATTGCTTTTCACACAGCATCATCCCATAGGACAGATTGAGGATACCGCCAGCACCGGCAAAAACAAACCCACTGACCAGGACCAGAAAATCGGTTGATTTTGCCTGATTGGCTTTTTCAAGCAGCAGGCCAATCCCCTTCCCGGTCGCCAACGCTGTCCAAAAAGAAGCCGTCGGAGGTCCATTCCAAACCACAAGCATCGCCAGGACTGCGACTCCAACCAAAATAAACGTGAGCAGGATGGACTGGAGCTTTTCAATAAACCGGTACACATTCGCTGGTGCTGCCAGCAAGATGCCACACAAGAGAAGCGAGGCAATCGAAAGCGGTTTTTCCGGCACCCCAAACGCTCCGGCCAGCATTTGAGAGCCAGCCCGTGCCCAACCAGGCCAGAGCCACGGAATAGTTGAACTCAAGAGCAGCACCCAGCTCCAGCCTTTCCACACGTGCGAGGCGCCAACGGCAACCGATTCACCCGTTGCCAGGGCATACCGGCCATTTTCGATATTGATCAAGTACTGGATGGCAATGCCCACAAACGCAATCCAGATCACACCGGCCCCGTTTGGCAGTGACAATCCTGGCCAGAACAACAGTTCTCCGGATCCGATGGCCAGTGCTGTAAAAACCGCGGTCGGACCAAAGACCGCCCGGCTGAAAAAAGATGGGGCTTGCGGCAATTGCCGGTCTTCAGGGAGCGAAGCAGGAGATTGATTCATAACGGTTCAACTCAGGAAAATTTGGAGCTGGGAGAATTTTTGACGCGGCGCGCTGGTGTCAGTGCGGATATACTGCGGTTGCTTTCGCTGTTTGGGCAACCAATTTTTTGGAGGCGCCCAGGAGCAACCCGCGCGTACAATGAGGAAGCTTCGGTGTCATTGTCTCATCCATCAAAGAAACTTATCGCCCAGACCATTCCCGTCAACCAACTTGAGCCATCACTTCGAGCGACGATGTGGGCCTTGTTTCAAACCTATTATGACGAGGTAACTCGCGAGCATTTTGATCGGGACTTACTGGAAAAAAGCCACGTGCTGCTCTTTTTCGATTCTGGCTCTCGCCAACTCAAGGGATTTTCGACCGTGAAACGTTATCCACACACCACAGCCGGGCGACGCGTGATGGTCATTTATTCTGGAGACACCATTATTGATCGTGAGTATTGGGGACAACCGGCACTGGCCAGTGAATTCATCAAATTCACCATTGTGAGCAAGCTCCGGTATTGCTTCACGCCGATGTACTGGTTTTTGATTTCCAAGGGCTATAAAACCTACCTGCTGCTGAGTCGAAATTATATTGAATACTGGCCCCGGTATGATCAACCGACACCTGTCTGGCAACGCCAGTTGATGCACGAATTAGCCAGTGCGCGATTTGGTGATGACTGGAAACCAGAACTGGGAATTGTTCGATTTGAAACCTGTCATGGGAAACTGAAAACTGACGTCGCCCCCATTGAACCGGCCTTCCTGGTCCAACCGGACATCCGCTTTTTTGTCGAACGCAATCCCGGCCACATTCACGGCGACGAACTGTGCTGCCTGGGCCGGATTGGATTTGGATTGTGGTGGAAAACACTGGTGCGGCAGGTGAGAAAACAACTGTTTTAGGGTTCCGGGTTCTGGGTTCCGGGTTCCGGGGTTTCGAATTTTTGTCCTTTTTGTCCTTTTTGTCCCTTTCGTCTTTTTCTGTCGGTAACGTGGAACCCGATCAATGTCATCTCGCCTGCTCAAAATCCTATCACCATTCTATCAAGCCTATCTGCATCGGCAGTGGTCACGATTTCATTGGGCGGCTTGCCACCCGGCGGAGGCTCAAGCCAGACGACTTCACCAGTTGCTCTACCATAACCAGTTGAGTGCCTTTGGAAGACAGTTTCGGTTGGCCGAAATTGATTCGATTTCGGCATTTCAACAGCGACTTCCGATTGCCGACTATGAGACGTTCTCACCCTGGATTGATCGGATTGCGAACGGCGAGCCGAATGTGCTGACCACAGCACCCGTTCAGATGTTTGAGCGAACCAGCGGTTCGACCACGGCCAATAAACTGATTCCTTACACGCAACAGTTGCTGGCCGAATTTTCCAACGCCACCGATGCCTGGATTTTTGATTTGATTCGTCACTTTCCCCGGCTGAAATCCCTGCGAAGCTACTGGGCGATTTCACCCGTGGGAAAGAAAAAAGAACTGACGGCTGGCGGAATTCCAATTGGGTTTCAGGATGATAGCGAGTACCTGCTGCCCTTTCTGCGCTGGGCGTTTGCTCAGGCGAGTGCCGTACCGGCTTCGGTATCCCAGATTTCTGACATTACTGACTGGCAACTGACCACAGCCCGGCATCTGCTTGCGGCTGAGGATCTTGGACTGATTTCGGTCTGGAGCCCAACGTTTCTGACCGGGTTAATGCGTGTGATTTCTGACAACTGGTCGGAACTTTTGGCCGAACTCCCGGTTTTGCGCCGAAAACAACTGGAAACGGCCTGGAATCAATCCGGTACGATCAATGGACAAACGCTCTGGCCATATCTGCACGTCATTTCCTGCTGGCAGGATGGGGCATCAACCCAGTTTCTGCCGATGTTGAAAGCGTTTTTCCCAACCCTTCCGATTCAGGGCAAAGGCTTGCTGGCCACCGAAGGCGTCGTTTCGTTTCCACTGTGTGGACACGAGGGTTCTGTTTTGGCCATCACCAGTCATTTTCTGGAGTTTCTTGATCTCGACCACCCGAACCGAAAACCGATTCTGGCGCACGAACTTCGTCCCGGCAGACAGTATTCACCGTTGCTCACCACTGGCGGCGGATTGTATCGCTATCATTTAAAAGACCGGGTGGCCTGTGTCGGAATGTTTGCGCAAACACCGCTCATTCGATTTGAAGGCAAGCTCGATCAAACCAGCGACCTGTGCGGCGAAAAATTAAGCGCCAGGATGGTCGAGCAAATCCTGGTGAAGATACAAACTGAATTCTCGGTGACGATTCACTTTGCGTTGCTGGCACCAGTTCAAACCGATCCGCCGCATTATGGTCTGTTTCTGGAATCAACGGCACAATCCGAACAGCTTGAAGCTCTCCGATTACACCTTGAAAACTGGTTCGGAGAAAATGCCCATTATGCCTATTGCCGACGACTGAACCAGCTTGGTACAGTTTGTATCTATCCAATTTCCAACGGCTGGAAACAGTATCAGGCGCGATTGATTGCTGAAGGCGCTCGCCTCGGTGATATCAAACCAACCCATCTGGACCGGCGCTGGGACTGGAAGAAAACCTTTTTAGAATGAAGAAGTCAGTACCACCCACGTAAGCAGGTGGGTTATGTGGATGAAAGGAGTCAAGTACCTATGCCAATTACTGTTTCCTTACGCGACGTTGCCGGAGAACTTGAACTGTTGCCTGACGAGTGTCACCTCTATCTCAATCGCCAAACAGGTGAACTCCGGATGATTTCGACTGATGAAGCCAGTATGGCCGAAGTAGAAACCGACCTGGATAAGCTTCACGAATGGCAACGCGAACTGGTGGTCAAGGCACAGGAAGTTCTTGAATCAGATGACTGGCTTCAGCTTCCAACGAAGTTTGACATCCATGAATGGGAAATTATGGATACGTTTGCCCTTTCGTTGGAAAACGAAAGCCTGCAAAACCGGCTCCGGAATACAATTCGAAAGAAGGGCGCCTTTCGGCACTTTAAAGACACCGTCCATCGCTATGATCTTCAGGATCAATGGCATGCGTTCAAAATAGCGGCCCTGGAACGAATCGCCGCCAACTGGCTCGACAATCACGGAATTGCTTACCATCAGGACAAAGAACCCACTTCTGTCAGGTGAAAAATCTGGGCTTATCGAAAATAAGACTGCTCGCGGAGTTCAGGCGGAAGCGTCGTCCGCACAAACTTGCGACTCAGTTCATAGTAGGCTTCGGAACAATCTCCGTACCGACCAGCACAATATGAGAAATACAGGACAAATAGCGGGTGGGACAACTGATTGTTTCGGCTGCGGTGAACCAGAAGTGAATGAAATGCCACCACATCGCCGGGGTAAGATTCCAGCAGTTCAGCATCTTCGAGTAAAATCTGATCTTCGGTTGGGTCAACGATCACACCGGGTGGTTGCAAAAGCTGGTCGTGGGTACCTGGGAAAATTTCAAGTGGGCTTCCCAGGCCAGCCATTGGGTCAATCGGGATTTGCAGGGTCAACAGATGGTCGGCTGGAATTTCCATTTGCCAGTAGGTGTAATCCTGATGCAGCCGATACCCGACCATATTCGGCATCTTGATGAGCAACTTGTTTTTAAACATCAGGGCGGGTTCTCCCAGCAGCGTTGAAGCGATGTGCACAACCCGTTCGTCCTGGGCTAAAGCAGCAAAAACTGGAGAAATATCGCAGACTGGGTCCATTCGCCCCAGCCCTTTTCCACCAGTACTCAACTCACGAAACCGCGTGCGCAGATTGGATTCATCAATCAACCCTGGAATCGCCAGCAGTCGCTGGCATTCTGCCCGCCAGACGGCAACTTCGTCCTCGGTAAAGACATTTTTCACGTGAATCAGCCCACAGCGCTGGAATTCGGAGCACTGTTCGGCGGTAAGTCGAGGGAACTCATGGGCGGAAGGTGAAGGCATATAACAGATCCTTTTCGTTCGTGGATGCGGCGCAATGGCCTGGAACGTTCACTTTATAAGCTGTAAACGGAGCGCATTGAACCATAAGTCCGGCTCAAAACTCCAGAGATGGCATTTGCGATTCTTGCCTGGGAAGTGGCTTATTCCATTCGTGTTGCTGAGTCAACGGCAGCAAACCGGCTCTGGTGTATAGTTTTTCAGCCGCTGAACCAGCCACGGCAAAAATCCCGAAGGCGTCTTTCTCCAGTTGATACGCCAGATGGCCCATCAGATTCATCACCTGCAGTCCAATGCCTTTTCCCTGCCACTCAGGGCGCAAAAACAAGCTCTTGATGCGCAGAAAAGTCCCCACTTCAATCGTCGAAACCGAACCGCACATGGTTTGATCTGACTGAATCACAAAGGTTTTCATTGGTCCGACGCTGCTTTTCCGGCGTTCGAGTTCAACCCAGTCATCCGCCGGCCCTTGATAGCCAAACGTAGGCCCGGTTACGCCGTGATAAAGCTGCGGCTTGGCTTTCCATTCGGCATCTGTTTCCACCGGGCGCAAAGTCACCGAGCAATCTGGCCTGGAAGCATGTGGCCTCCCTAAAAATCCAATTTCACACCGCGACTGCAAGCCCTGGAGTTCAAGTGCCGACCGAAAATCTGGAGAAGTGTCGTACACATAAAACCGGATGCGTGGGCAGTTCAGAGTCGAGAGAATCTGGGTAACCTCGTTAAGCCAGTTTTCCCGATCTGATTCAATCTGCTGGAAATCCAAATCAACCAGAATGCAGCCAGCCGCCAGGTGCTCCAGACCAGGAACGCGAGCCAGCCAGGCCCCGCGCAATGGAGTGCATCGGGCACCAAGTTTGAAATAAGCCATATCACTTTCGAGCAACACTGGGGCAAACTGGGTCAAATCCATCATATCCTGGGGCTGAAGATTCTCGGGCTGAAGACTTTGGGCTAAAAGTTCTCGGGCTAAAGAAGCCTGACCGATTCGAAAGTGTTGATTTCTAACCACTAACCACTAACCACTAACCACTAACCACTAACCACTAATCACTAACCACTAACCACTAATCACTAACCACTAACCACTAACCACTAACCACTAACCACTAACCACTAATCACTTGATGGTTTCTTCATTCTCAAACAATGGCCAGCGGGTTGTAACGGTAATACTGGTGGCGCACCCAGCGGCCAAGCCGGCGCCAAGCCAGTTGAACTCGGCCTAGATCTTCAAGCCGGGTCCGGTTTCGTGGGCGAAACTCGCGGGTTTCAGGCATGGTGCTCTGACTTAAATCAAACGGATGTAAGGTGGTAACACAAACTGGCGATATCCCATAGACCCTGACCTGTGTCCGAACAACCCCGCCGGTCAGGTTGTCAGATGGAACCCGAATCGGATATCCAGCCGCCAGTAATTTCCGGGCGCCACTTTGTTTGAGCAGATAGGCGGCATTGCTATGAACCTTTCCGGCAAATTTCACAATTGCCAAATGTTCAAACAATGGCTGGTGATACCAGGCGGAACAAATTCCATTGGTGTTGCTCAGTAACATCAACTCCCAATCTTTCGGAAACAACACCCGGCGCCGCAACACTTCAAAAAAACCGAACTTTAAAACCACATCATCTTCTAAAATCAGAACTTCGTCGAGATTTTCATCCACCATTCGCTGATGGAGTCTGAGATGAGACAACGCACAGCCAATTTCCCCGCAGGTCAGTTCCCGTCCCAGGCACTGGATGGCCTGCCCGGCATCATATCGGGCCAGTTGCTCTGATGTAAGCTGGCGACCATCAATCGCATCAATGATTTCAAATGACAGATTGTGTTCGGTCAGGTGCTGGATAATATGAGCCCGGCGGTCAGTTGACCGCTGTAAACTGATCACCCAAATTGGAGGTAGGTCATGGTTCATATTGTGGTCAGAGGTTCTTTCAATCATCGCCCTCAATGCGCAAACGACCAGGCGGTTGAAAACATGTGTTTCCCTCAGCCCTCAACCCTCAATGGTGTTAGACAACACCCAGTGGGTTATATCGGTAATACAATCGGCGCAGGCGATGTTTGATCCGCAACCAAAGAATCGAAAAATACCCTGCGGCTTTCAGGTGATCACGAGTCCCAGTTCGGTAGAATCTGACTTCGGGCATGGTGCTGTAGGAAACATCGTCACGATGAAGTGTCGCGACGCAGGATGGCCAGATACCATAGATTTTTATCCCGACTCGTACTCTACCACCAGTTAAAAAGTCGGAAGGGACACAAACCGGATATCCAGCGGTCAGTAATTTACGGGCAGTACTTTGCTTGAGCAGATACCCGGCAGAACTCATCACCCTTCTGGCAAACCGCACCACCTTAAAATGTTCAACCAGCGGGTGATGATACCAGACCGAATCTATCGCCCGGTTATGACACAGCAGCACCAATTCCCAGTCTTTTGGAAAATTCGACCGGTGTCTGAGGACATCAAAAAAACCGTACTGCAAAACCGCATCATCTTCCAAAATCAGCACTTCATCCAGCTTCTGGTCCACCATCCGCTGATAGATTGAAAGATGTGACAGCGCACAGGCAATTTCAGCCGGGACCAGTTCCCGACCTAAATTCCGGACCGCCTGTCGGGCATCATATTGGGCGAGTTGCTCTGATGTAAGCTGACGACCATCAATGGCATCAATGATTTCAAATGACAACTTATGTTCGGTCAGATGGCGGGTGATACGAGCCCGACGGTCGGTTGACCGTTGTAAACTGATCACCCAAATTGGAGGTAACTGGTTGTTCATAAGTACCTTACCGAAAATTCCAAGACATTTTTAAACACGAAAAACACGAAAAACACGAAAAAAATCCTGCTGTCACAAATCCTGTGATGAGAGGCTCAAAAGGAAAGATTTGAACCAATAAGTCCTTTGGTTCGTGATGAGGAAGTTTCCAAAATCAATGTCATCACAGGATTTGTGACAGGAACAAAAAAATCAGAGACTTCCAAGATTCAATCTCTCAGTAAATTTATGCCAAGGTACTTAGGGAGTCGGATGGAAATATCATACCACCAGGGTTCAGGGTTTAGAGCAAGATACTCCAGCTTGAGCGGTACCTGCCGGTTCCCCAGCCCTCACTTGAGTGGGATCAAGTCACTTCATCGCCTCAAACCCCGCAACCCTGAACCCTGAACCCGATTTCATTGGGATTTTATTTTCTTCCGGGTCCCTTAGACAATCGTCAGTGGGTTCAATTGATAATATAACCGGCGAAAACGGAGCTTCAACCGATGCCAGGCCACGGCCAATCGGCCCATTTTTTCAAGGCGTGCGCGGTTTTGAAACCGCAGGTTAATGGCTTCCGGAATTGTGCTCTGGGTCGGGTCACACGGATGGAGCGTTTCAACACAGGTGGGTGATATGCCATACAGATTCACATTGGTTTTTACACCACCGCCCGTCAGGTTATCTGATGGAACACGAATCGGATACCCAGCCGTCAAAAGCTTTCGGGCGCCGCCCTGCCTGAGCAGATAAGCAGCCGAACTCACCACCTTCCTGGAAAATTTCACAACTTCCGAAGTGCGGAAAATCGGCTGGCGATGCCAGGCTGAGATGATCCCCCAATTGTGGCATAGCAACACCAGTTCCCAGTCTTTTGGAAAATCAGTCCTTCGATTCAGGATTTCCAGGAATTCCGGCTTGAGAACGACATCATCCTCCAAGATCAGCACTTCAGCCAGATTTTGATCAACCATTCGCTGGTACAAAGTGAGATGAGAGAGCGCAATTGCAATTTCGGCGCTAACCAACTCGCGCCCCATACACTGTTGAGCCTGTTGGGCATCATACCGGGCCAGTTGGTCAGGAGTCAGGAGTTGACCATCAATCGCATCGAAGAATTCAAACGGCAGGTTGTGTTCTTTGAGGTGTTGGATGATATGAGCACGGCGCTCAGTCGAGCGACGCAGGCTGATCACCCACACTGGAGGGAGATCAGAGTTCATATGATTTGCGGCAAGCATTTCAGAACTTCCTTTGTACAGATTGAGATACAGGGCTCACCTGGAAAATGGTGCAGCCACTCAACTTTAAACCCGGTCCAGGAACATGAATTGTAGATTCTTTACTTTTTTTCCAGGCCAGGCTGAGGAACGCGCTGGGGAAGGTTCAGGGACTCACAATGCTATTGGGTCCGCCCATCAAAACGCAACCCATTTTCCAGATACTAGAGTGATGCCCTCCTGGGTCATGAGCGCCAGGATAAGGAAATGTGGGCCTGTTTGAGACAAGGAGCAGGGGAGACAAGGAGACAAGGAGATCCTCCGACCGACGTTGGGAGCGGGAGAATACTTTTTCTCCTTGTCCCCTTGTCTGCTTGTCCCCTTGTCCAGATCGGGCTTTGTTTCCTTATCCTGGCGCTTATGCCCTCCTGGGTGGAGGGTATCAGGCTAATGGCTGAGGGAAATACAACTTTTTCAATGATTTAGCCTTTGTTCAAAAGCATCTTTTGCAACATACCGAATCTGAGGACAAAACGCCCCCATTCTGGCTTTGAGGAGCTGGCGGTTGAGGGCACCGGTTCCGGCTGGTTCACCAAAACAATAATCGGCCTCAGACCACGGGATTTGCTGAGGGGCGTTTTCCCAAACCTGTGGTGAAGTCACGACATACTCAATTCCCACATCCAGGGTACTTCCGACCGGCCAGGCTCGCCACGTCACGCCAAACCGAGGAAAGGCATTGACTGGCCGATGGCTGGCCTCGCCAATCACAATCGTGAACTTCCCTTCCCGATCCAGGACGATGTCTTCATCCGTCAGACAGATGACCGGAACTCTCCGATCAGCCGAGCTTCCTGCCCAAAACACCACTGCCCAGCGCCGAACCTCTGTTCCAGTCCGCAAAAGTTTGTTTCCCGACAGCGTGCGGGGTGCAATCGGGGCTTTTCCTTCAATCACCACGACTTCATCCAGACTTCTTAAATTGACCGAAGCGGCCAGCATTGAAGCACATACATTGGTGCCGCTGACAGTTTCGGCATTAAACGGCGCTGATTCATAGGGCCCCAATCGGTAGGAACTGAAATACTGGTTTGGCCAGGACCGGCAAGCCCAGGTTTCATCACCATACTGGGATAACCAACCCAGATAGTATGGTCGCTGAAAAACTTTAAAGAGCCTGACGTTTTGCCCGTCTGTAAAAATCCGGTGAATCTCCTGACTTGGGCGGCCAATCGGTCCGGTCTGGGTCAGTTCGAGACGTGCTTTTTGTTCGTGTTGGGTTCGGGCTTCGAGTTCCTGGCGTGAAAAACCGTCTATCTGAGCCGGGTTTTCCTGGAGCGAATATCGAGGCAGAAATATGCCTTCGTCAACTGCTATCAATCGCGAAACTGGCGCCAGCACTGGTTCTTCACCTGGAAACTGAATGCGAATCACCGGCGGCTCGACTCCGCCAAACGGGTCATAGCGGTCAGGCTGGACAATTCGAACCCACAGATATGGCCCGGAAAATCCGGTTTCGTTAATGGAAAAAGGCCCGCCAAACCGCAAGTTTCCATAATCGCGGTACGGCGGAAGGACCGCATCCCGGTTGAGCGCTTCCGGGAACCCGGTTTGCAATTCAAAGGTGACATGGTAGTGACGCTTCGGAGCCTGGCGATAGGCACCCGGCACAAAGGGATTGAAATGGCCTGGATCCGGAACAATGTCTTCATCCAGAAGCACCACGTCCTGGATTCCCCGTCCATCCCCAATCACCGGAAAGTTGGTGTCAGACGGAGCGTTCACCCCGATACTGAAAAACCGGGCATGCGGAAAATCGCCTTCAATCAATAGTTTGGTGCCTTCAGGCAATGCCCGGTCATACCGCCAGATCAAATAGGTGGTGTCAGGGGGCTTGCCCAATGGATGCCGGACAAAGTCCCAGTTCCGTGGATTTTCACACAAGAGTTTCATCCACTGGGCTCGCGGATTATGGGCCCCAACCCATTGAATCACCTGATCTTCATATCGAACAGGCGTATCAGGCCAGTTAATCTGATCTGGCGTCGAGGTATCAGTTTCACCCCATCGCCCTGGAACCGGCGGAGACTCTGAACTCAAAATCGCCAGCCCCACGGGGCCACTTTCATGTGACTGGTTAAATAACCCACCAGCCACAAGCTGGTTATTCCAGACCGTCAAGCCTTCAACCGAGTTGTTCAACCCGCGTCCAAGCGGCGCCCAGGTTTCGCCATCCCAGGTGGCAACTCGCCGGAGGTACTGGTCGCCAATGCCTCGAAAATTCCCGCCACAGACCAGCTTTCCATCAAACACGGTCAAACATCGGCCTTTGTCTGCCAGCCCAGCACCGACTGGTGACCAGCGCTGGCCATTCCACCGGGCAATATACCGGGCCGGGCTGCCTCCCGTGGTTTGAAAATCACCTGTGGCATAGAGTTCGCCGTTGTATTCAGTCAGTCCATAGACCGCATCATCGAGACCATTGCCTAACGGAGACCAGACACTGCCATTCCAGCGGGCAATATTTGACGCCGCCACACCGCCGGCCACAGTAAATTTCCCGGCGGCAATCAATTCGCCCCGAAAGACCCCAAGCGCAAACACTTTTCCATCCAGCCCGGTACCCAGCGGACGCCAGAATGAGTTATTCCACTGAGCAATAAATTTGACATCAACCGAACCAGCCCGTGAAAACTCGCCTCCCGCAATCAACACCGGAGGTCCACCAGGCGGCGTGTATGAAATCAATGTTCGCACCGCGCTGTTGGTGCCTTCGGCCACGGCTGACCAGCTCGAACCATTCCAGCGGGCAATATAAAACAGGTTTTGATCGCCAGCCCGCAAGAAAACGCCTCCGGCATACAACTCACCCTGATACACGGCCAGGGCTTCGGCGGGGCCGTCAATGCCCCCAGCCATCGAGTTCCAGCGGGTGCCATCATAGCGGGCAATCCGGTTGACCCGTGTTCCATCAATTGAGCTAAATCCACCAATGGCAATCAATTCGCCATTGTACACACTGAGGTTTTCAACGCTGCTGCTGGCAATCCCAAGCGGTTTCCAGGTTTCAGCCAAACACAAACTTGACAGAATGACAGAATGACAGAGTGACAAAATGACCAGATTGAGAGGGACCAGGAAACGAGCGGGCTCAAGATGGAAAACAGACTTCAGTGTGTGCATAAAAATGGTTCAAAGCGCCGACAAGTCAGCGCACTCCAAAAATTATTCCCATTCAATCGTAGCTGGTGGTTTCGAGGAAATATCGTACACAACCCGGTTAATGCCGCGAACTTCCGAGACAATCCGGCTTGAAATCCGATGCAGCACGTCATAGGGCAGCCGGACCCAATCCGCCGTCATTCCATCCTGACTTTCCACCGCTCGAATCGCAACCGTGTATTCATAGGTTCGTTCGTCGCCCATCACGCCGACACTCTGAACCGGAAGCAACACAGCGAATGCCTGCCAGATTGATTCATACAACCCGGCCTGGCGGATTTCCTGTTCGACAATCCGGTCAGCTTTCTGAAGCAGAAACACGCGGTCCAGGGTGACTTCACCCACAATGCGAACCGCGAGTCCCGGCCCAGGAAAGGGCTGGCGGGTGATGAAAATCTCAGGAATCCCAAGTTCCCTCCCAAGCGCCCGAACTTCGTCTTTAAACAACTCCCGGAGTGGTTCCACCAGCTTTAAATGCAGTGTGTCAGGCAGGCCGCCAACGTTGTGATGGCTTTTAATCACGGCGGAGGGGCCTTTGACTGAAACTGATTCAATCACATCGGGATAGAGCGTTCCCTGCACCAGAAAATCAATTGTGCCAAGCTTCTGAGCTTCATCCTGAAAGACTTCGATAAATTCGCGGCCAATGATTTTTCGCTTTCGCTCGGGGTCGGAAACGCCGGCCAGGGCTGACAAAAACCGATCACCGGCTGGAATGCCACGCACGTTGAGATGGAGCCCAGTCCGGAAAGTTTCCAGGACGTCTTCATATTCGTTTAAGCGCAGCACGCCATTGTCAACAAACAGGCAGGTCAACCGGTGACCAATCGCTTTTGAAACCAGCACGGCGGCCACGGTTGAGTCTACGCCACCTGACAGACCACAGACGGCGTGACCGTCACCAACCTGCTCGCGGATGGCTTCCACGGCCTGTTCGATAAAGCCGCGCATGGTCCAGTTCGGATTGATACCGGCAATCTCCACCAAAAAATTCCGCAAAATGTCTTTTCCGTGAGGCGTGTGGACAACTTCCGGGTGAAACTGGATGGCATACAGGCCACGGTTTGGGTCCTCCATGGCCCCCAATGCGTTGGAACTGGTGGCGGAAACGGTAAAACCTGACGGTGCTGCGGTGACATGGTCGCCGTGGCTCATCCAGACCGGGAACTGGCGAGGCAATCCGGCAAAGAGTCGGCTTTCGGTTTCAACCTGGATGTCAGCGGCACCAAATTCACGCCGGTTCGAAGATTCAACCTTGCCATCCAAAAAATAGGCCAGAATCTGCATGCCATAACAAATGCCCAGCACTGGAACGCCCAGGTTCAGGAGTTCCGGGCTGCAATGTGGAGCACCGGCACCGTAAACCGATGACGGACCACCAGAGAGAATGATGGCACGTGGATTTTTGGCCTTGATGGCGTCAAGTGAAGTATGAAACGGGAGGATTTCGCAGTAAATGTTGAGTTCGCGCACCCGCCGACCAATCAACTGGGTGTATTGCGAACCAAAATCAAGAATGATGACGGTTTCAGTATGCAGCATGAAGAGTTCACCTTTGGGAAATAGTGGAGGAACCTGGCTTTTACCACTTTCTTCCAACCCGATGCAAAGGCGAACCGGTGGAGTGCGCGATTGGAGCGATTCGAGCACCAGTTTTCCAGTAAATGATTATCCTGTTGACCATCCGTCAAAATACCCGTAAAAGCTTCAGATCAAATATTCAACTTTCAACAAGGAGAACGGTGCATTGATCACACCGAGCTGAAAGGTTTCATCAAAGCAGCATTGGAAAAAATGCGCCAAACCAGAGCATGAACACCCACTTTCGACCGCTCGTGATGCTTGTGAAATGGAGTTTATTCTTTTTTTGGGTGTTGGCGTTCAACATCCCGATCTTTTCACAGACCCAACCAGCCAAAGAGACGCCCAAACCAACCACCTTTCGGGTTGTCACCAAACCAGTCGCACCGTTTGTCATTTCAGATACCAACCCCGTTTCCGGCTTCAGTATTGACCTATGGAAAGCGATTGGGGATGAAATGGACATCCAAACCGAATTGATCATGAAACCGACGGTGACGGACCTGCTCAAAACCGTCAAAGCCGGAGAAGCCGACCTGGGAATTGCAGCCGTGTCAATTACGGCTCAGCGCGAACAGGATTTTGATTTTTCCTACCCGGTTTTTGACTCAGGGTTACAGATTCTGGTTCCAGTAGGAAACACCGCTCAGTTTTCGTTGAAGGACACCCTTGCCTCCTGGATATCAGTGGCGCTCTTAAAAATTCTCGGTGTGCTGGTGTTGCTGATTGTCTTCCTGGGTCACGTGGTGTGGCTGGTCGAGCGACGGCACCCTGACGGCATGGTCTCACCAGGGTACGTTCCAGGAATCTTTAAAGCGCTGTGGTGGTCGGCAGCCACCCTGGGTGCTCAGGCGGATGAAATGCCCAAAAGTGCCATCGGACGGGTGACCGCCCTGCTGACAATGTATCTGAGCGTCATTTTCCTGGTCTATTTTACGGCCAATTTGACGGCATCACAGACGGTTCAGAATTTGAAAGGCAGCATCTCGGGTCCCGATGACCTGCCTGGAAAACGGGTGGCGACCGTTGCCGGCAGCACATCAGCCATGTTTTTGAAAAACCGCAAAATTCAGGCGCAGGAATTCCCAAACGTCAATGACTGTTTTAAAACGCTGGCGGACAAAAAAGCCGATGCCGTGGTGTACGATGCCCCAATTTTGCTCTACTACGCCGCCCACGAAGGAAAAGGAAAAGTTCAACTCGTCGGCTCTATCTTCCAAAACGAAGCCTACGGGATTGTCTTCCCGCAAAACAGCCCCTATCGCAAAGAGATCAATCTGGCGCTGTTGAAGGTTCGTGAAAAAGGCATCTACCTGAATCTATATCAGAAATGGTTTGGGTCAACGGAAGGTGGGGATTCGGGACAGGAACAACCCCAATAATACCACTCCGGCGGGGCTCTGAACCCCAACCTGATATTATGTCATTTTGCAATGCAACCCTCGTATTATGAGAAAGCTAAATCATTGAAAAAATTGGATTTCCCTGACCCCTGACCCCGATACCCTGACCCCAAATTGGTATTATTCGCCGTCTCGTGGCGGCCCCAGATCAAGGAAGGTGGTCAATGTCCGTCCATCAATGACCACGACGTCAAATTGCCCAAACTCACTCCCGCCGAGGTCATCAATTACAATCCGAGTCTCACCCACGTCACTCGAAAGTTCATAAGGAATCACCGTCGTTGGAGTCTCGCCGCCTTCGCCGTAGAGCAACAGCATTCTGGATAACGGCACATCAAGTTGACTGACCGTAATGGCCAGCACGGTGTCCCCGATTTGACTTTGTGGACCGATGCCACGACCGACGGTGTTTTCCGGGAGGAGAATTTCACGGTACAGTGAATAGCTGCCGGTGCCATCACCTGAATAAATCCGCACCCGATCTTCAGCCAGGACCGCC
>JACQXX010000072.1 GCA_016208495.1 Acidobacteriota bacterium
CTGACTACTGACTACTGACTACTGACTACTGACTACTGACTACTGACTACTGACTACTGACTACTGACTACTGACTACTGACGAAGCAAAAACCAAGCACTCATAACCTCTAAACTCTATGGCCCTAACAACTTATCTTGAAGCAATCCGACAGGGAATTTTTGAAGAAATGCGACGCGACTCCAGTGTGTTTTGTCTTGGGGAAGACGTCGCTGTGTATGGTGGGGCGTTCAAGGTCACGGCTGGACTGCTGGAAGAATTTGGTCCAGACCGGATGATTGACACGCCGATTGCCGAAGCCGCCATTGTCGGCGCCGCTTGTGGCGCCGCCCTGATGGGCATGCGTCCCATTGCTGAAATGCAGTTCATTGACTTCATTTCGTGTGGATTTGACATGCTGACCAACTATGCGGCGACCAGTCGCTATCGCCAGGGACTGGGGATCCCGATTGTGGTGCGCGGCCCATGTGGCGCCGGTGTGAGAGGTGGCCCGTTCCACTCGCTCAACCCGGAAGCCTTTTTTATGAACACGCCAGGGTTGAAAATGGTGACTCCGGCCACCGCGTATGATGCCAAAGGGCTGATCAAAGCGGCGGTTCGGGATGATGATCCGGTGCTGTTTTTTGAGCACAAATTTTTATACCGGCGCATCAAGGAGGATCTCCCCGAAGAGGAATATATCGTTCCGATTGGGAAAGCGCTGACCCGTCGGGAAGGCGAGGATCTGTCAATCATTACCTATGGATCAATGGTCCACACGGCACTCGAAGCCGCCCAAATCCTGCAGGCAGAAGATGATCTGGAAGTCGAAGTTGTTGATCTCCGGTCATTGCTGCCATATGACAAAGAGGCCATTCTGGCAACAGTCAAGAAGACCAATAAAGTGATTTTGCTGCATGAGGCAACGCTGACCGGCGGGATTGCGGGTGAGTTTGCTGCCTTTATTGCTGAACACGCCTTTGAATATCTTGATGGCCCGATTGTCCGCATTGGGTCAATTGACACGCCAACACCTTATAGCCCCCCATTGGAAGATTTCTTTTTACCGAATGTTCCAAAAGTGGTGGCGGCAGCCCGAAAGCTGGCAGCTTACTAGGCAAAAGAAACAGGGCTGAGGGCTTGGGGCTGAGGGCTGAGGAACCAATAACTTTCGAAGAATCAGGCACCAGAACCCACGCACTCGCCCAGGCATTTTTTCACGTCTGTTTTCAATCATCGTTGTAGAAAGGTGAACCGCAATGAGTACTGATGTCGTGATGCCTCAGATGGGCGAATCCATCGCCGAAGGCACGATTGTGAAGTGGATTAAAAAGATCGGCGACAGCGTCGAGCGCGATGAACCAATTTTTGAAATTTCAACCGATAAAGTTGACGCTGAAATTCCATCCCCGGTGGCGGGTGTGCTGCTGGAAATCCTGGTGACCGAAGGCCAGACTGTGCCGATTAACACAGTTGTCGCTCGACTCGGTGATGCCTCTGAAGTTGGTGCCGCGGCACCCGCCGCGGCACCGGAACCGGCCCCAGCGGTGGAACCAGTGGCCGCTCCGGAACCAGCACCAGTTGTGATCGAAGCGCCGCCAGCTCCGGTCGTGGCTGAAGCGTCACCCGCTGCCCCGGTTGCTGAACCAGCCGAAGAGGAAGAAGATGTCGCCACCAGCGAAGAACAGCGCAAGGTGAAATCCTCACCGCTGGTTCGCAAAATTGCGCGTGAACACGGCGTTGATTTGACCCAGGTCACCGGCACCGGTTTGGGGGGGCGGGTGTCAAAAGAAGATATCCTGGCCTTTGTTGAGAGCCGGAAAGCTCCGGTTGCGGCACCTCCAGCCCCAGCCCCGGTTGTCGTGGCCCCGCCGCCACCCGTCATCGTGGCGCCGCCAGTTGTGGTGGCTCCGCCACCGCCGCCGCCCGCTCCAGCCGTCGTTTCTACCCCAACGGCTTATGGCGCCAGTGACCGGGTCGAAGTGGTGCCAATGTCACCGATGCGCAAGAAGATCGCCGAGCATATGATTCACAGCCGGCGGACTTCAGCCCACGTGCAGTCATTCTTTGAAGTTGACATGACGAATGTGGTCAAAATGCGCGAGCGCAATAAAGACAAGTTTGAGCAGCGCAATGGCACCAAGCTGACCATGACGACCTTTATTGTCAAAGCGGCGGTCGAAGGGTTGAAAGCCTTCCCGATTATGAATTCGTCGGTTGACGGCGATTACATCATCTATAAGAAGGACATCAACATCGGGGTGGCCGTGGCGTTGGATTGGGGGTTGATCGTTCCCGTGATCAAACATGCCGAGGAGAAAAACCTGCTCGGAATTGCCCGCACCCTCAACGATCTGGCTCATCGGGCCCGCAATAAACAACTCAAGCCGGATGAAGTCGCCGGCGGCACCTTTACCATCACCAATCCTGGAATTTATGGAAGTTTGATGGGCGCGCCGATTATCAATCAACCGCAGGTGGCCATCATGGGCGTTGGCGCCATCAACAAGCGTCCAGTCGTGATCAACGACGACGCCATTGTGATTCGGTCAATGGCCTATTTCTCAATTTCGTTTGATCATCGGGTAATTGATGGCGCTGTGGCCGATCAATTTATGGCCCACGTCAAAAAGACCCTGGAAAGCTTCCAGACAACTGAGCTTGAGTAACATCCAGCCAGGGGCTGAAACCAAGGGATGAGGGATGAAGGATGAGGGATGAAAGAAAGCAAATTCTTAGCCCTCAGCCCTAATCCCTCAGCCCCAAGTCTTCAGCCCCAAGCCTTCAGCCCCAAGGTCTTCAGCCCAGACACCGCACGTTTGATCCTTCCTCGATCCACACCACGCAATTTGTTCCTTCGAAGGTGGCTTATGTCAAAGCGACTTCATCAGGAAAAAGTATCGAAATCGGAATCACCCGCCAACCGGGTGACGCTGGCGGACTTCGAAGACCAGCTCACCCACCTTGGATTTTCTCCTGACGTGGCGCATCAGGTGTGCCAGTCATTTATGGAAGGACTCCGGAAGTCGTTGGTGCGGGGTGAGGAAGTGAAGCTCCGAGGATTCGGCAATTTCCGTCGAATGCGCCGAAAGCGAAAGGGAAGTGATCCCACAGCCGACGGTGGCGTCGCTGATCGCTATGCGTATTCCGTAAAATTTCGACCCAGTCGGCGGCTGATTGGGTTGCTGTATGGGAAGGACATTCCAGAAACCGGGGTTTTTCTCTCCCTTGACGAAGCCCTGCTCCAGTTTCTGGACCAACCCTCACCGAAACCAGAATCACCGAAACCGCCAAAGAAAAAACCAGTCAAGAAACTGGCGGCAGTTGACCCGGACAATGTTCCGCAGTTGCTGCCCAACATTACCCTGGTCCCGGCCCACGTCAGCGCACTCAATCGAACCGGCGAGATTGTTTTTGAACTCCCTTCGGTGGTTGAGTTTCCGGAACCTGATCCGGAGGCGGGGATGCCGCTGATTGAATTTAATCTTCCTCCTGGATTGAGTCCTGAGATTGATACTTCGTTTGAAGTTGAGTCCACGCTCAGACTTGGATCCCCACCCCCACCGCCAGGTTTTGTCGCCCCATCGTCCCCATTGCCCTCCATCGAAGAATTTACCGAGCCCGTGGTTGAAGATGACGAAGAACCGCGTGACCGGTCCCGGATGCCCCCCACGCCTGATGATTTGGAAGCCGCGGAAGGGATGGATTTCGAAACCCACTATGATTTGGGGATTTCCTACAAAGAAATGGGGTTGTACGATCAATCCGTTCGCGAACTCCATCGGGCGATTCAAAAAGTACCTCCGACTGATGAAGCCGGACGATATATGAGCTGTTGCACACTCCTCGGAATGTGTTACCGCGAAAAGCAGATGTATCTTCAGTCGGTGGATTGGTTCCAGCATGCCCTGACGCTGACGAAACCGGCTGATGCCAGTTATCTGGCCCTGCAGTATGAGCTTGGATTGACCTATGACCTGGCCGGTCAGACGTTTAATGCCCTGGCCGCCTTTTCTGAGGTGTATGCCCTGGACGTGAATTTTCGCGAGGTGGCCGAGAAGGTCCGATTCCTGCAAAACGAAGTGATTGTGCGGGCCGAGCGGATGCAAAAAATGATCCCGATTCATATTCGGGCCATTGCGTCCTCTGGCCAGCGAATTGACGAAGACACCTGGATTGTGAACATCAGCCGGCGTGGCGCCGGATTAAAAACAAATATCGAGCACGAATCCGGGTCCCTGATCGAAGTTGAATTTACTCAGGCTGGAAAGCGACACCTTGGGAAGGTTGTCTGGTGCGCTCCGTCAAAGGATCAGGACAGTTCCTATCGCATGGGAATTACCTTGATTACCGACGCAGAACTTGGTGTTGAGGATTGGCCTCGACCGATAGCACAGGGATGATTCAATCCAAAATGAATGGTGACGGTCATTTGGAACAACTTGACGGACAAACATCCGACACTGAGATGACAGTTGGCCAGCGGGCTGGCATGGGGAAGGGTCTGTCCCGAAGTGCGGGTGATCCATCCCGAAAAAGCAAACAGCAGGCCGATACCCTGGCTTCAATTTTGCTAGTGGTGGTGGTGGCAGTCTTTGTTTTTTTTATCACCCGTCGGCTGGAAACCATTTTGTCACCACTCGATGATGAATCAATGATTTTGCAATCGGCTCATAGTTTGTGGGGGGCGACTGGTGCCGGTGAGATGGTTTCCAGGCTTGGTTCCGGGACAAGCGAAAAATTATGGCTGGCGTTGCCGGGGCTATCAGTGTGCCTGGCGGTTTTTGGAAAGATTTGGGGGACCGGTCTTGAGCAAGCCCGGACCTTTAACGTCGTGGCTGCCTGTCTGGTCCTGACTGCTGTGTTTTTGATTGGACGCAAGCTGCACAGCCGTGCCGCCGGCCTGATTGCTGTTTTTATACTGGCGTTTGATGCCAATTTTTTCCACACTGCCCGCTTTCTGACGACCGATTTCCCCACGCTGGCCTGTACCTTAGCTGCCTTTTACTTTCATTTGCGATCTCAGTCGGCGGCAAAACCGGAGCGTGAATGGGCATGGGGGATCGGTGCCGGAATTCTCCTCATTCTGGCCCTCCTGATGCAGGTAGGGGCGGTATATGTCGTGGTGTTGATCCTGGCCTGGTCACTGGTGGAGCAAGGGACTGGGATTTTTCGCAGCCGTTCATTGGGTGCGTTGAGTATGGGGGCGGGAGCACTGGCTTTGCCGTGCGGCCTTTACCTGTGGGGCCATTATTCCGAATTAACAACCCAGTGGCATCCGGAAACGCTCTATTTCCGTGGGTTTGGAATCACGAATATCTTCAAAAACCTGTCAGGTGAGCACCTGCGATATGATCAGTGGGAAAGCGGAGTGTTAAAAATTGCCACGGAAGGTTTTTGGGCGGTCGGGTTGTTTCAATTGTTGATTGTCTTGAGCCTGGCATATTTGACTGTTCGCGTGGTGGTGGCCTTTACCCGCTCTCACGGGTGGCAGGAATTCACGGAAATGTTGCAGAGCATGACGCCCGAGGGTCAGACAATGGCCCAGGATCGGTCCCAGTTTTTTCACTTGGGACCCGATGAGCCGCGATACACCGGCTCGTTGCTCCGCTCGATGGCCCGTCAGGGAGGCTGGCGTCGCAAATTAACCGTTGCCCTTCACGAATTGGAAGAAGATTCCCGCCCGGTGACCACCTGGCTGGATGCACTTGGGGCGCCGTCTCATCCTGCCTGGCGTGCGTCACGAGCCGGTCTGCTCCTGATCTCAGTGCTCAGCGTGCTCTTCTTTGCCTTATTTGATGCCCAGAAAAGCGCCTTTCATCTGCCGTTTATCACCGTGTGGCTGGCCCTCTGTTGCGGCGTCGGGATTGTGGATGGAATTCGATGGGGCGTCGAACAACGGAAACGAAGCGCCCGACGGGTGCTCATGGGGCTTGGAGCACTGTTGCTGGTGATCATCCCAACGATTGGGTATGTCGGTTCGGCTTCCAGAGTCGTGTGGCGGTTTTACCGCTGGTCACGAACCTTTGAACCGGCCCCTTACGCAGATGTCACCCAGGTTTTGCGCACGATTGTTCCTCAGAATTTGCTGGTGGTGAGCCGTCCCGTTCACTGGTTATCCTTTCCGGATAATCCCAATTATGTCTGGGCCAGCAAAAAGGTCTGGAAAGACCAGGATATCACGAGCCTTCCATGTGTGTTGGTGGTGGATGACGAATTTATTGAGCGGGAAAATTTTAACCGGCTGTTTGCCAAGCAGGTCCCCAATTTCACCTTGCTGGCCGAACTGAGCGATACGCTGTATGGGAATATCAAGGTGTATTACACCGGTCTGGATGGCCGGTTTCAAAATCATACACCGGCGCACTACTACTTTATGGGCGGCTTTCATAAAGGGTATGCCCGAAAGGGATATTACAGCGAAGAACAGCGCCAGTCGGCCAAGGTGATTTGGCTGGCGGGGCCACCCGAACTGGAACGACTGGCCAGGGCTGGTACTCCGCCGGAAGCCAAGCCACCGTCGGTTCACCGGGATAACGAGCGGTCGTCTCTGCGCATCGTCACTGATCTATCGCTGTATAACACTCGGGTTCGCATTCCGATCCAAACTCAATTAAAGCCTTTTACTTTGTATCGGTTGCAAACAGCAGTCCGCGTGGCGGAGGGCGGTTGCCTGGTTGGTCCGCGAGATCAAACCGGACTGTGGCTGGCCGAGCCTCTGGCTGTTGGACCTGGGGA
The DNA here is from genome assembly GCA_016208495.1 of Acidobacteriota bacterium. NCBI lineage: Bacteria > Pseudomonadati > Acidobacteriota > Acidobacteriota bacterium. The sequence goes on from JACQXX010000072.1 coordinate 6,718, forward strand.
ACAATATGTCCCAGTTGATATTGTGTTTGCCACCAATGCCCGTGGCGATGGCGAAATTGCCGTGAGCAACCGCCGCAACGTGCCTGGGAAATCATTGATTTACCTCAGTCAGGTTGAAATCAGAGAAATTGGAAAACGACCCTGATGGATGACAGGGTGACAGGGTGACAGGGTGACAGGGTGACAAGGTGACAGAATGACAGGGTGACAAGGTGACAGGGTGACAAGGTGATATTCTTCATTCTTTTGAAAACCCTGAACCCCAAACCCCGAACCCCGAACCCTGAACCCCGAACCTGAACCCCGAACCCCGAACCCTAAACCCCAAACCCTAAACCCCAAACCCCAGAGCTTATGACAATCAAATTTGGAACCGACGGCTGGCGCGGGCGCATCGCGCAGGAATTTACATTTGAAAACGTGGAAATTGTGGCTCAGGCCACGGCTGAGCAGTTTCTGGCGGATAACCCAACCCAATCGGAACAACTGGTTTTTGTTGGGCATGACCGCCGATTTTTGGGTGAAGATTTTGCCGCCCGAGTGGCCGAAGTGATGGTCGCGAATGGCTTTCGGGTGAAACTCTACGATACTGATGTCCCGACACCAATGGTTTCGTATGATTGCCACCACTTCAATGCTCGGGGTGGTGTGATCATTACGGCAAGTCACAACCCGCCCGAATTTTCCGGATTTAAAATCAAATTACCGTTTGGCGGATCAGCCTTGCCAGCCTATACCAATCAGGTCGAAGCCCGGCTTGGGGACAACCCTCCAAAACGGGTGTTGCTGCGCGAAGCCCTGGCCGATGGTCGGATCGAGCGGGTTCCGCCGTCTGAAGCCTATATCAAACGGGTGCCGGAAATTGTTGATCTGGAACAGTTAAAAGCCCAGGATCTGGAAGTGATTGTTGATTCAATGCATGGCACGGGCGGGCATTATTTGGAAAACTTCCTGAGTGGCGGAAAGCTCCGAGTGACAACCATTCGCGGAGACCGGGATGTCTACTTTGGCGGCATCCATCCAGAGCCGATGATGCCCCAACTCCAACCACTGGCCGATGAAATCGTCCGCCGAGGGGCCTTTGTCGGGCTGGCCACTGATGGAGATGCTGACCGGGTTGGTGCGGTGGATAATCTCGGAAACTATATGAACACCCACCGGTTGCTCGCGATTTTGACCCTCTATCTGGTGCGAAAGCGGAAGATGACCGGCGGTGTGGTGCGCACTATTTCACAAAGTGTGATCGTCAAACGGATTGCCGAAAAGTATGGACTGCCGCTCTACGAAGTCCCTGTCGGGTTTAAACACGTGGCCGAATTGATGCTCACTCACGACATTTTATGTGGCGGCGAAGAATCCAATGGACTTGGCTGCAAACTCCACATTCCGGAGCGTGATGGAATCTTCAGTGCCTTGTTGTGCTTTGAAGCCATGGTGGCATTTGGCAAAACTCCGTCCGAACTGGTGGCTGATATTCAGCAAGAATTTGGGACTTTTGAGTATGAGCGCATTGATGTGAAGGTAGACCACATTGAACAAGCCCATCGGATTTTGGCCCTGTTACGCAGCGACCCACCAACCTCGGTGGCGGGCTTCCCCGTGACTGAAGTCTCGCAACTGGACGGCGTGAAGATGATTTTGGAAGATGAAAGCTGGCTGCTCTTCCGGGGTTCGGGCACCGAGCCGATGCTGCGGGTTTATAGCGAAGCCACCAGCCGCGAAAAGCTGGAACAACTGCTTGGCTTTGGCCGGGAATTTGTCCGAAATAATCTGAAATAAAGAATGAAAAAAGTGGTTAGGGAGGGTTAAAAAACAACTTCCCGATTTTCATTTGGGTCGAAGCCATTTTCTTTTGAGTTCGGTGGTACTTTCCCTGACAAAAGCTCAGAACCCATTGAAGTCTTTGAATTTCTTTTTCGTGTATTTCGTGTATTTCGTGGTTTCCTGTTCTGAAATTGGATCTCTCCGGGTGACTTTCGATAAAAACGGGAAGTTGTATTTTTACAGTCCCTTAGTGGTGCGAATGAAGGGTTGGCAACAAGGACAGTTTTGAATCCGCGAAGCGGGTGACATTCTTAAAGCCTCGGGTGGAATAAGCGTCAGCGAATGGAATCCGTGGCGTCTATTACCGGGCAACGTACACTGGGCCGGGGAGGCATTCATTATTGCTGATTCTGTTTTCCACGGATTCCGCTACGCTCCACCCGAGGCTTTCACTCTTTCGCCCAGTTCCTGGGCTGAGACCCAAAAACGGCTTCAACTCTTAACTGGCACCACTAACCACTAACCACATTCTTCATTTTCTCTATACAAAATTGTATTACTGTGTTATTGTTTCGCGCGCTTAACCAGTAGCGCTCTCAACTGGTTCACATCCCAACAATTTCATCGTTCCAGGCCGAACTTTTGTTCTTGTAATACCATTTTGGAATGAAGCGGTCGTATTAGAAAACAGTCAAGTCATTCAATAAAATGAACTTAGTGAACTACTGACTACTGACTACTGACTACTGACTACAAACTGGTATAAGGAGACGTGTCTATGCCGCGAATTTGCCATTTTGAAATCCATGCCGAAAACCCCGAGCGAGCCATCACTTTTTACACCAGCGTGTTTGGCTGGAAATTCCAGCAGTGGGGAGACCAACCGTACTGGTTGATTGAAACCGGACCCAAAGGGCAATCAGGCATTGATGGTGGATTACTGCCCCGCCACGGAGCGCCGCCGGTTGGCGGTGAGCCTGTGAATGCCTTTGTCTGCACGGTTGATGTTGATAACCTGGATGCGTATAGTGCCAAAGTAACCGAACACGGTGCCACTCTGGCCGTCCCAAAAATGCCGATCCCGACGGTTGGCTGGCTGGCTTATTATAAAGACACCGAAGGCAATATTTTCGGGATGATGCAATCTGACCCCGAAGCCAAATAACCAGGCCAAACCACGGAACCAGGAAAAACTCCAGTTCTTCTTTTGAAAAGAGAGGGGCTAACCCTGGGAGATGGTGTTTCCTCTGGTTCTTTCTTGTGAAGCTGGAAATGTTTGTCTCAGATCCATTGGATATTGTTCCCTCTGGCCAGCGATGGGCAACTGCCCGGCTGGTCCGCAAAGGATTGTTGTTTCGTGAAGTGCAGGTGATGACCCAGGAAGGCGAATTTTTGGTCACCTATGATGGGCGCGGGGCAGGATATGAATCAGTCTCCATCAACCAGTGTTTGGCCCAGCGCCAATCTTCGATGGCCTGGTTCGCTCCGGAGTTCTTTTTTACCCTTGGAATGTCAAAAGCAATGCTCAAGGTGAGGGTCTGGCCATGGCTGGGCTTTCGCTCATTTAAGCTCTGGATTGATGGTGAATGTGTGTATGGGGAAGGCTGGGAGTGACAGGTGACAAAATGACAAGGTGACAGAATGACACAGTGACTGATTGACAAGGAACGCCGGTTTTCTTCATTCAACCACGTTGTCATTTTTTGCACTGTGATACTGCAAGAATGCCTGGGTCTCTTGTTTTCCAAGATACCGTTCCAGGTTTCGGCGAGGCGTTTGGGTGAGATCAACCAGAATCAATCCATCCAGTGCCTGATGAAAGCCTGGATCAACATTAAATCCGAGGAGCTTGCCACCCAGCTTTAAATACTGACGGACCAGAACTGGAACTCCCTTGTGATCAGGTTCAAGCTGGCTGATAAAGTCTGAAACAACATCAAGTGAACTCCCGATGGACTCAGCCCAAACAGCAAAATTTGAATTGCTGGTGATGGGTCGAAACGGATGTCGCGGCTGTATCAGGGGGAAAATTTCTGGGAGGCTTTCATGTCGGGTCAGGTAGTGAACCAGCATCTGGCGCGATATTTCAGTGTAGTCCTGACTCATACTGACAGCGCCAAGCAGATATTTGTACTGTGGATTCTGGCAAACAAACGCCCCAATCCCTTTCCAGAGCAGGAGTAACGGACTGAACGATTTCTGGTATTCCGGACGGACAAACGACCGGCCAAGCTCCAGCGCCTGAGGGAAATGCTGAAACAAGGTTTTTGAAAATCGAAACAGCGTCGAGGTGTACAGGCCCTTCACGCCCTTTGATTCAAGAATCTGATCAACTCTGGCCAGACGGTACGCGCCAACAACCTCGGATGTCCTTTGATTCCAGATAAATAAATGCGTGTAATGCTGGTCAAACCAATCCAGATCGAGTGCCAGTCCGGTGCCTTCGCCAGTCAGCCGAAACGTGAGTTCACGCAACCGGCCAATTTCTTGCATCACCCTGGGAATTTGGGCGAAAGGGGCCACATAGACGGCAAGTTCACCCGATTCGGCCAGCTTTTGGGATGTGTCAAGTTGATCAACTTCCAGGGCAAGCTGATCAGGAGCGAAACACTGGTTGGAAACTGGCCTGGGCTGGTGCTGAAACAACGACCACTGACTCAGTCCGGTGATCGAAGCCGGACGGAGTTGGTGTTTGAGGTGATAGGTCCGAAATCGAAGGTATTCAATCAGTTGCGAATCAGTTTCAAATCGGGTCAGGTGGTCAAATCCAATTGGTTTACCAATGGTGAACGATACTTCCGATTTTTGTTTGTTGAGGCATTCCCGTGGAAGGAGCAAGGTTCGGAGCCGCGGATGAGCCAATCCAGCCACTTGAAACAGTCCTGAATTGCGGCCTTCAAAAAAAACTGGGACGACTCCCGCTTCTGATTTGCGAACCAATCGGGCAATGGTTGGGCTCCAGGGCGGGTCTAAAACGGACCGCTGGTCAAGTGTGAGGTGCGAGACTTCACCCGCCGGGAACACAATCAACGCACCTCCATCCCGGACCCATTGAATCGCCTGCCGAAGCGGCGCCAGGTTGTGACGTGGAGAATCTGTCGATCCAAAAGGATCAACAAAAATGCAGTGTGACCGAATTGGGGCAAAAGTACTGAGCAATGAATTGGCCATCAATTTGGCATCTGGCCGCTGCTCAAAAACCTGGCTGCACAAAATCATGCCTTCAATGACACCAAAGGGATGGTTGGCGACAATCACCAGCGGGCCCGAAGGTAAAACTACAGATTGGGCCGAAGTGGCCTGATACTGAATCTTGAGCTGTGACAGTGCCTGATCGAAAAAATCTTTGGCGGAAACTTCAGGAGTGGCGGTCAGAATATGCTGGTAGTGATCAAAAATCTGATCCAGCGCAAGGACTTTTTTAAACAAACCACTCAGTGCGGGGGGCACGAGTGTGGAAACAGGTGGTGAGGGGAAGGCTTCAATTCGGGAAGCAAAGCTTGATGGGCGACTGCTCACAGGCAAGATCCTCCGGCTTGGGCATTCAACTTTGAAACCAATGCCGAGTGTGACCTGAAAGCGTTACACCTCTGAGGCTGAACCTTTAAGTTTGTGTGAGGTTGGTGTTACGGAATGAAGAATGAAAAAAATATTTAGTGGTTAGTGGTTAGTGGTTAGAACTCAATACTTTCCAAGAACCAGGAACCAACCGCTAACCACATTCTTCATTCTTCGTCAGGTGATGACGCGCAGATAGCTCCAGCCGCCGGTCAAAAGGTCTTCTTCAGAAAGACCGTCTTCGGCGCTGCCAGGAATGACAAAAACACCGTCGGCCAGAATGGTTTCAGGATCTAAGTACAACAATCCATCGAGCAAACTGCGGAGGGTTTCGCGCCGCCAGTAGAGTGTTTCTTCTGAAACATTCGCTGGTGGGTAGGGCTCGGTGAGGTGGAAAATCAGCGTCACCGCAACATAGTCTTTGGACTTTGAGAGGCGGCGCATGCCGTCTACGTCGTGGTCGAGTTCTTCGTGTTCAGTCGCGGTGTTGGCGGAAAGCTCAGTCGCCCAGGTATTAAATTCGGTTTCAGATTCCGTGTGGTCAGTTTTGTAATCCCAGAAAAGCTGGCTCCAATAGGGCTCCTGTTCCATCAGGAGTGCGATAATGCGTTTGATGTATCGCCGTTTCGCTTCAACATCTTCCAGCGTTCCATCCGGATCAGAAATCACACGGGCGAATTTGGCCCGGAGGGTGTCTTCGCCAAAGGCGCGAATCACGACTTGAATGCCAAGAAAGTAGCTTTGTTCGCCACCGCCAAAAATACGAGAAAACCAGGATCGTCGAGTCATAATTTTGAGGGTTCAGGGTTCAGGGTTCAGGGTTCAGGGAAAATACAACTCTTTCAGCGAGTTCGCCTTTTTACCACAGCGGCCATAGTGGTTCACAGCGGCAAATTGAGTTTCCATGGATGACTTTCACCATTTGGAGATTTCCCAGGTGACGCTTTTTCCTGAGCCGGATGATTGATCAGGCTCAGGAAAAGCTGCCAGACAGGTTGGAGGTTGAATAGGGCTTGCCGAAAATTGACGTTTTGATCAAGATCTGAATTGGCAAACCTTTTAGAATCAAAGAATACCTGGACTTCGAAATTGACCGATGGAACTACCCGTTCCACCCAGCAATTGACCTGTCCCTGCCGGTAACGGGAGAGCCAGAAGGCGATTGTTCCCTGTATCGCTGACAAACAGAATGCTGGTGTTGGCCAGTGGTCCAGTGATAAAGAAAGCTGGTTTGATACCTTCGGGGAGTCGCACCTGATTCAAGCCATTGCCAGTGCTGGCCAGGATGGTGGCTGTTCCTCCGCCAGACGGGATCATCTGAATCCGGTTATTCATCGTGTCGGCGACATAGATATTGCCGGCAAAGTCGGTGGCAACGCCTTTCGGACCTCTCACCTGACCGGGTGAAGTCCCTGCGATGGCAATAATGGTAGCCGTGGGCGAGGTGGTTGGGGTGGAGATTCGCTGAATTCGGTTGTTGATTGTGTCGGCAACAATCAGGTCACCGGTAATTGTGATGGTCAAGCCTGACGGTCCCCGGACCTGACCGGTAGCGCTTCCTGATGCTGCCACGACCAATGGAATGCCCGGTGTCCCTCCAATAAAACAGAGCACCCGGTTGTTGCCAGTGTCGGCGACAAAACAATTACCTTCAGCATCCAGTACCACTCCCTGAGGGGCCTTGACCTGAGATGAACTGGTGAGAACTGACCAGCTTTGTCCGCCATCGGTTGATTTCTGAACCCGATTGTTCCCCGTGTCAGCAACAAAAATGGTGAGGCCATCGGGACTGATGGCTGTACTCTTGGGATTTCGGAATTTTCCAGGTGTTGATCCGACGCCAAAGCCGACCAGTGAGAAGTTCTGACCATCAAAGCTCTGAACCCGATTGTTAAGCGTGTCAGCAACCAGCAGGCCATTATTGGAAGCTTCAGTGAAGGATGCTGAGAGGGAGACAAAAACATCAGATCCAGGGTTGAGGTGGTTGAATATCAGATTGGTTGCATTGCCTGAAAAGGCCGCCGCCCGGCCATCGCTGCTGATAGTGGGTGGGCGGAAGCCACCACTGTCGCTATCACCCGTGATCAAAGGGGATGCGGTGGTGTGAGAAACAAGGGTTGTTTCACCCACGAGCCGGTCAAAAATGAAAATATCCGACACCCCGTTTACATCGGTTAACCCGGATACCAGATCTGTTGCCTGGCTCCGAAAAACAATAAACTGCCCGGAAGCGCTGACACCTGGTCCATCTGACTGGAAATTTCCTGTTGTTGTCATCGAACCGTTTGAACCGCTGACCAGTCGAGTTGTTCCCGCAATCAGGTCAAACAAAAAGATATCGGTAAAACCATTCGGGTCGGTTTGGCCAGTGACAAGATTGGTTGCCTGGGATTGAAAGACGATAAACTGCCCGGTAGCGCTGATGACTGGCATTTCAGAGGATCCATCTCCAGTCATGGTTGTTGATCCGTTGACTCCACTGACCAGCCGTAGCAGCCCATTGGTTTGGTTAAATACAAACACATCATTTCCAACCAGGTTGAAATCTGTCTGTCCAGTAACCAGGTTGTCAGCCGTGCTTTGGAAGGCAATAAATTTTCCATCAGCACTAATGACCGGGTTGAGTGAGCTTCCATTTCCGGTTGTGGTTGGTGACGCCGGCACATGACTGGCCAGTTGGGTAAGTCCAGTCGTTTGGTTGAAGACAAAGATATCGAAACTTCCAATGGAATCAATTTGCCCAGTGACGAGGTCATCAGCGAGGCTTTCAAAGGTAATGATATTTCCATCAGCACTGATAGATGGATTTTGGGAAACTGCATTTCCGGTCACTGTGCTTGACCCTCCCGCGCTGCTTACCAGGCGGGTTGTCCCTGTATTCAGGTTAAAAAGAAATACGTCATTGCCAAAGGTATCACTCTGTCCAACCACAAGATTGGTGGAAGAGCTTTCAAAGGCAATGAATTGCCCGCCAGCACTTATAACTGCCTGTGGGCCGGAGCCTGCATCACCAGTGAGCGTGGTTGATCCATTGACACCGCTGACGAGGCGTGTGGCACCTGTTATCTGGTCAAACAGGAACACATCATAGTTGGCGTTTGTATCGGTTTGGTTGGTGACCAGATTGGTGCTGGTGCTGTAAAAGACGATATAGCGTCCGTCAGCGCTTTGGGACAACCCAATTGAGTCGCCGTCGCCAGTGGTAGTTACAGAACCATTGATTCCACTTGCGAGCCTGGTTGTATTGGTAACACGATCATAAATAAACACATCATTGGAATTGTTGGTGTCTATCTGACCAGGAACCAGGTTTGTCGCAAGGCTTGAAAAGATCGTAAACCGACCATCCTGGTTCAAGGTGGTTTTTCCTACCAAACCACTGTCGCCGATTGCCACCATTCCAGCCGTTGCCGCTGAGGCAATCATCACTGAAGTGTTAATGTGGGACTGAGGTTGGATCGTGAGCCGATTTTTGGTTTCAACCGAGCCAGTCTTTACGGTGATTTGGGGGAATGCTCCAGCTTGAGCAATGCCAAAAAAGCTGAACTGTCCAGTTACAAATTGAAAAAGAACTCCAATTGTCAAAGCACAAAACAGGCTCTGACGGAAATGTTTGTCAAAGTACATACAGATTCCTCAAAAATTTTCTATTTTTTGCGAACCGGCGAACCATACACCCGAGGAAACGGAATAACCGTTTACAACACTCCAGCCGAGATCCAGCCCAATACAGGTTTTTCTGCTCCAGGCATTATTTTGCAAGAGCAAAAGCACTGGCAGACAGGTTCTGGTCAAAAGATTGGAAGCTAGTTTTCAGGAACGGGTTCGATGGGATACTGGCTGGAGTTAAGAGGATGGAAAGAAAAATTTTTCCAACGGTGACACAACTACGGGGCAGAAAATACAATTGGATGACTTGATTGGTCAGAAACTCTGGATGATGGTGTGCTGGCAAAAAAGAATGACCGCCGTCAGTTATTGAAAGCAACAAAATCGCTGACCAAAAGTGGTTAAGGATGTCGTTGTGCCTGTAAATCCACAACTGAATCGAAAAGGAATGTAGCCTATGAACCCCAAACACCTGATTTGGATTGGAATTGGATTGAGCCTGGTCGTGGGGCTGACATTTGGCACGCCAACTGAATGTGCATCGCCTGGAAAACCATGGAAACAAACAAATTCTGCCTGGACAGTGGTACCCGATACCGGGTTTTCAGTTCCTGGAGCGACCCCCAATGTGGGCTGGGTTGATAACCAGGTGTGGCTGGTTGTTGGGACACGGGAAGGGCAGCGGCTGTACCGGTCAACTGACGGCACCAATAAAACCCAGGCTGAACCCATTGGTGGGCTGAATGTTTCGCTCACCGGCACCGATTTTGTCCCGACTGAAACCGTGCCTCGGGAAGCCGCCGATGGCACCAACGAACTGTATGTACTGGGGCTTGGGCGACCAGAGACGAACTCGGCTGTTCTGTTTCGGTTGCGTGACACTGGGCAGGGGCAGTTTGTCAGGTCACCGGAAGCCGCCGTGTATCGGGGTTCTGAGGCTGATAAAAATTTTATCGGAGTTCCAGACGTCTATCCGGCCCCAGATGGCTCGCTCCGGCTGGTTTATGTGGCGCGAGGTTCGTCAGTGAATTCCAACACCGCGCTTTCCACCGATGGCGGTGCCTCATTTCAATTCGAATTCAATAACCCATTTCAAGACTATGGATTGCCGTTGTCAGCCCAGACCAACAACGTGGATCCCGCCGTGGTCAAACTGGCCAGCGGCAGCTATCTGGCCGTCACGATGCGGGCGACCAAATTGTATCTGTTCAGCAGTTTGAACGGGCGCGAGTTCACGCCCGTGGATATGCCTGCACTTGAAGGCTCACTCTTTGGCAGTGCCTCGCTGGGGTTTTTTGACCCGACACTGGTGCAACTTCCGGATGGGAAAGTTCTGATGTTTGTCACCCTGGGAGATTTTCGGTCGCCGGGAAATGAAAAAGTGGTGCGATTTGTCCTGACTCAAAATCAGTCCAGTTCCTTGCCGCCACAGGTTCAGGTCCTTTCGCCCAACGGCGGCGAGAAAGTCAGGGCGGGGCAAAGCCTGCAAATTCAGTGGCAGGCAACCGATGACACGGTGCTTGCCAGCCACGACATCATGCTTTCGACGGATGCCGGCGCCAGTTTCCCAACCGTGCTGGTCAGTGGGTTACCAGCCGATGCACGTGAATTTGTATTTGTCGTTCCTACCAATCAGTCGAAGACCAAAACCGCCCGCATCCGGGTTGTTTCAGTGGATACCGACGGGAATCGCGGTCAGGATGAAAGCGACGGGAATTTTCGGATTGCGAAAAAACGGGGCTGAAGAAGGCGGGCTTGGGGCTGAAGACTCGCAAGCTCGGGGCTGAAGAGGTTGGGTCAGTATTCAACCCGTTTTCTTCAGCCCCCAGCCCTGAGCCCGAAGTCTTCAGCCCTCATCCTCAGCTTCCCGAATATCCGCCCCGTCCAAACGAGCCGGACCGGTTGGGTGAATAATATCCAGAGCGTCCAGCCCTGGTTCCAGCCAGTCCGCCTGATGGGTTGACGCGAACGGTGGTTCGTCCAAACCCGCTTGGTTTGGCTCTCCCAACCCCATAATTTGACCCAAGTCGTGAGCCGGCAAACATGGTGGGTCGCCGAACCGGCGCATATGTCGGCGGGGCGACCGGTGGGCGAAGGTTCGGTGTCGCTCGTGGCAACGTCCGGGCGTAGGCTGGCGTGGGTACATACAATGGATAGACCAGGAAAAAGAACCCGTGGCTGGTCGGCGCGCCGCCATAGTAATAATGCCGTTCTGCCACGGTTTGTTTTGACCCATCCGGCAGTTGTTTGACCACCTGTTCGTCAAGCGGGGTGAAATCAGACAGCGGCAACATGGCGATGGTCAGTCCGTTGTCTTTGAAGTCCACAAACTCTTCGTTCAGGTCGTCAAGTTCCGTGGTTCGGGTTCGGTCCGGCGTGAGATAGACCAGCGATTTGATGCCGTTTTCCTTTAACTTCTGGGCTGACGGCACTTTGGCCAGATAGCGATTGTCAAACTGGGTGTCGGCGTCTTTGTAGGGGGCCAGCCGGTTGGAATCGAGCAAAAACACCACCGGAGCATCTGCCGGAAGTGCCGCCTGTTTGGTCTGGATTTCCCTGGCGTAATAGAGCATCGCACCCAGAGTTTCGTGCGAAGGGGTGACTCCAAGTGGATGCGGAAAATTGTCAAACGTCGTCACCAGGCGGGCTTTGTCGGCCAGTCCGGCGCCAAATGCGACGGCATCCCGTCCCGGCAGGTCGGCAATCAGGGCCGTTTCATTTCGGTTTTGGGCGTTTTCCAGAAAATCCTTCCCGATGGTTTGACCGCGCTGGTAGCTTTCTTCCATGTCGGGAGTTGAAATCGGGTGCAACTGCCCCCGGAGCGTGTCAAATTTGAGCGACTGGATCAGCGTCGGCACAAAAAACGGCGCCCAGGCTGGCGACGCTGGTTGAAAAGCGCCCAGCATGGCATTGAAGTCAAGATAGTGCTTCCACTCCTCGGTTTTGAGTGAGTCCTGGAGCTGGATTCCCGTCAAGGTCAATGGTTTATCTTCCGAGCCAAGATTCCAGCCATGTTTTTGCTGCAATGCCAGCGAGTCATCATCAATTTCACTGGTGTCATCACGAAGCAGCCAGTACGCTCCAACTCCCGTCAGCCCCAGTGCGGCAACGCTGCCACCAATGATGAATTTTCGACGTGAGGTGGACCACCAGCCTTGTGATTGACCGTCAGGAAGTTGCTGGCGGCGGCGAAAAACTCGACCAAAGGCTCCTGGTCCGGATGAAGATTGATTGTCGTCTGCCACGATTGACATTACTCCTCTGGGGAAAGAAACGTTGGCACTGTCAAAGCTGAGTATTCAGTGCTTTGGGATGAGAGTCTTGTAAAATACCCACTGGCGCTGCCTCCGATCAAGTACACTCCGTAGTTTGGGATCCGTCCCAGATCATCGCACTGTGCCTCAAAAAACCGCTGGGCCACAAAATGCTGAGGAATTGCCAGATCCAGCGACCTTTGCCAGGTTTCGGGTGACACAAACGGCCCGCAAATCGTTTCGGCGCCTTCACAGCCATAATCACTTTTCAGAACCCATTGCGATTGTTCTTTCCGAAGTCGGTCAATCGAAAAATAGCTCAGCCGATGGGTTTCCGGCAGGTAGGTCCGGATCCACGCCTGAGCCGTTTCTGAAAAGAGCGACCGGTATTCCCAAAAGAACGCCAGTGAGAGTTTATTTTGGGTGATGACCGAGCCGAGCGGATTGACCAGCGTGACTTCGCCAGCCATTTCAGCCGAAATGAGCATTCCAAGCGGTTCAAACAGCGGTTCCGGGTCGGGGAAGTCTTCGGCATCAGCCCACACGGGGTCCCGTTCACCCCACCAGTCGGTTTTGTAATGTCGGATGATCAGGTCAACCGGATGCCCCAGAACTTCAAGTCCACGCCGGGTTCGGCGTAGATTAAACGGAGAGCCAGTGACGACGTTGATCCCGGCGGCCTGGAGCCAGCGCGTATAGAGCAGAATCATTGACAGGTCTTCAGTCAGTTCGGTTGGATAGATAATTGCGACCGATGACAGAGGCTGGTCGGTGCGTTTGGCGTGGCTTTCACGCAGCATCCGCAGAAAGCTGGCTTCAAACCGGGTATTGGGATCAATCACCGTACCGTGGGCAGCGTGCAAAAGTTGATTGAGCAAGACGGCTTCGGGTTCGCCGGAGGGGGTATCGCTGTTGAGTTCACAACATTGAATTTGGCCGTTGGGGAGCACAAACAAATCGGCGCGGGCAATGCCGTGCCAGAGTCCGCCGGATGATTCCCACATGGCCTGCTGAAATGGGGTCAGTTCATAGAAATCACTCATTAAGGTTGGGCGGTGAAGCAGGATTTCAACCAGTTCCTGATGAAGATAGGCCACGCCTTCGGCAGCTTCATCGAGGGCATCAGCCTGGTTCTGAGACAGGATAACCCCTTGTAATGAAAAGCGTTCACGGCCATCAATCCAGGGATCGGACAGAATTCCGGTGTTGTAAATGGCCTGGGCAAAATCGAAGTAGGTTGGAAAACTGAGTGGTAAGGGTGAAAGTTGAATCATAAGGCAAATCAGTCAATCGTGGGGTGTCAGTCATTCCTAAAGTTTTATTGAGTCGGGGCTTAAACAATCTGCAACAGCAAAAAAATGAATGGGACGTACCAGAGGCCGAATCTATCATCTGGTGAATGAAAGAAACAAATTGCATTCTGACCAGATCTCTTCAGAATATGAATCCAGAGGGTATCCTTAACTGATGTACCGTGTTCAGAGTTCCGTTTTCAGATGAGTACTGGTTGGATGGGAAGGTTTTTTTGACAGGAGCTTGTTATGGGGGAAAAGGAAATGAAAAACACATATCTGGAGCAGGTCAAAGCCGAACAGCAGCAAGTCGAAGTGGATTTACGCGCCAAGCGTGGGCGTCAACCGGAAATGGCCGTTCCCAATCGAGCCGCCATGGCGGCATCGCTCGCCCCGCAGGGAATGGCCGGCCCACCGGCTGATTTTGAGATGGCCTTCGTCCAGTCAGCACCGGTATTGGCCCCCGCGCTGGATGTCCGCGTGGTTGGGTTTTGGCGCTGGAAGACGGTGATTGTCCCGCCCAATGCCTACGTGGTGCACACCCGCCGGGGCTACCCCGACCCGTTGCACATCGGACTTGGCATTTCCTTTGGTTTCAATCCGTATTCTGATTCCTATCTGGTCGTGCCGTCGGCGATGCAGACGATTTTGATCAATGCCAATTGTATCTGCCGCGAATTGCAAGGGTTGCTGGTCCAGGGCTATGTCCAGTGGATCATCGGTGATTTTGCCACGGCCTACAAAAAGCTGGATTTTTCCGATCTGGTTGACCCCATGCGGATTGTCAACGTGCAGTTGCGCGAACAGGCCGAAGCGGCCATCAAAGACAAAGTCGCGACCATGAGCATTGACGATGTGCTGTCAGACAAACAGCCGATTATCCAGGAATTGACGGCTCGACTCCGGCAAGTGGCTGAAGGGGAAGGGGATAGCGATAGCGGATTGGGATTGCGGATTGTCACGGTTCAAATCAAGGAAGCCGTGGTGAGTTCAACGCGCCTCTGGGAAAACCTCCAGGAACCATTTCGCGCCGACCGTGCCCGGATTGCCAACCTGGCCAAACTCGAAGCCGAATCAGTCATTAAGGCCGAAGAACTCAAACACGAGCAAACGCGCTCTGTGACGGAAATGGAAAGCAAGAGCGAACTGGCGCGGATTCGAGCGGCCAAGGAAGCCGAAGTCTTTGACCGCGAACAGGCCGAAAAAGCCCGCCGCCACCAGAAAGAACAGGAAGTCGCGCGGGCGACGCTCCTGGAACGCAACATCACGCTCAAGCAGGAACAAAAATCAAAGCGCGAACTTGAAGAAGCCACGATTGAGAATTCAATTGCTCTGGCTAAAGCCAATGCCAAACTCGAACAGGAACGGCTGGACCACGAATTTGCCCGCGAACGAATGAAGCTCACTGAGATGTTGACCCGCCGGGACACCGAGTTTCACAACGCCCTGGCGCAGCAAGCCGCTCAAAACGAAGCCAAAAACAAACAGGCCCGACACGAACTGGACCTGAAATCAGCGGCACAAGACATTGAGAACAACCTCTCCGATGCGTTCTTGCACCGGGAATTGATCCACAGGCTGCCCGAAATGCTGGAGCACCTGCCCAAACCGGACGAATTGCGATCAGTTTCGATTGGTTCGAGCACGGATGGCGCCGCCGGACAATCGCTGGTGTCGTTTGTCGGCCAAATCCTGAGTCTGGCCGAAGCCTTTGGCTTCACGCGGAATCGTTCGACGCCGCACCCGATGGCCGACCAGCTTGCCAACCCCGAATCGGAAGAATAGCTTGGGGAAAAGTTGAGAAATCAAACTTTCGCTTGCTGAATCTGGCGAGTTATCCGGCCCAGGGATTCGTTGGCTTCAGATCAATATCCACTATCACAAGTTCACCCTGGGTCAGGTCATCGGTCAGTGCCGCTTTGGCCTTGGAAACGGCGATTTCTTTGGTTTCTGCTTCAATGTGGAAGTCAGGAAAACCAGGGGCTGATAAGTACCTTGCCATAAGTTTCCTGAGATATTGGATTGGGTAAGTGTTTGATTCTTTTCGTGTAGTTCGTGTGTTTCGTGGTTTAAAATGTCTGGAAATTTTCGGTAAGGTACTTAAGTCCTTTGGTTCGTGATGAGGAAGTTTCCAAAATCAATGTCATCACGGGATTTGTGACAGGAACAATTTTTTTTCCACAAACTGAGTTGAAACTGGAATCTTTGTGTTCCGTCAAGAACACTGGCTATTGCATTACTTTGCTACTTCACTCTTTTTGCTATTTCGCTCTTTCACTTCCTACTGCTTTTTCGGTGCCGGATTTTGCTCCAGGTAGGTTCGGGCGCCGTTCAAGGCTTCCTGAGCAACGGCGTAGGCCGTCGTCATGGCGCGGTCTTCGTCACGGGTCAGGGTGTCGCCATAAGACTTTCGGAGCAACAATAACCGGTTCATCTGTGCTTCCAGGCCGTTCTTTAAGAGTCCAACCGCTTTGTTGAGCAAGGCATTTTTGGGATCGCGGTCAAAGGCGTCATCGAGTTTGTCTTCGAGTTCTTCGATGACGTGCTGGTAGTTGGCCAGGAGTTCGGCCCGTGTTCCAGTCGGCGGCGGCCCCCATTTTTCGGCTTCCTCGGCCCGTTTGGCCTGTTCTTTTTTGGCTTTCTTTGGATCGGTCGGAAGAGGCGCTTCGGCTTTGCTCGGGTCAGCCAGAACCTCCAGGGCTTTTAAGCGGCGGTCGGCGATTTTGAGAAAAACTTCGGTGCGCCGGTCAATTTCCTGGGCTTCACGGACCAGGTCGGCTTCCTGTGGATTGAGGTGGTCGTGGTGTTTTTGGGTCGGGGTGGCAAGAGGCAGGCACAAAGCCAGAACGCAAAATAGAACGTGGAGCATACGTGAGTCCTTCGAAGGTGTGAGTGGTATTACCATTGTGCAATGACGTGCTTGTATTAGAAAATAGTCAAGTGATTCAATCAAATGAACTGAGCGAACTACTGACTACTGACTGCTGACTACAAACTGGTATGATAAATTGAAGATACCACACGAGAGTCTTCCGCACTGCAATGTGTTGCCCATCAGATCGGTTGACCTGAAATTCAAAACTGTAAAAACCTACCATCAGAAAAAAAGCACTTCACTCCAGTCGAAAAGCCAGCATCGTTTTCAAGGTTTTGAAACTCTCAGTCTAAATCCACGTGAAAAATAATACTTCAGCACTTTAAGCCTGTCTGGTGTCTCCGCCTGAGTGTCATGCCTCGCGAAAGGCTCAAGTCTCACGCTTCCGTGAACCTTGGGAATGATCAACTGTCGGTGTTTTATCATTCAAAGGGCCGATGTATGTTTAAAAAAGTGTTATTTGGGTTGTGTTTTGTTTGTCTGTCAGGCGCGATGTCCCTGACCGGACAAATCATCAGTAAACCGTCTCCACCAGTACTGAATGGAATGCCTCAAGGGAGAAACTCCCCGCTCGCTTCCAATGTCGTTATCCCTCAAGTTTCCCGTGTATTTAACACCGCCTCGGGTGAATATTCGCCCGTTGAAATCAGCGAAGTACAGGCTGATATTGGCTTGATTGAACAAATTGCCGCCACCACCTTGACCATAACACTCAAAAATATTAGTTCCACGCCACAACAAACTGAGCTGGTGGTTCCAGTTCCGGACGGTGCGGTTGTTCGGTCGTTAAGTATCGAACCTGCCGAAAAAAATACCTCTTCCACGGCAGAACCACCCAAAACATTGACCGGTAAAGTCTTGCCGTTGGAAGAAGCCAAATCTCTGTACACGGCAATCGTCAACAAAATGAAAGACCCGGCACTGGTCGAGTTTGCCGGGTACAATTTGATTCGGTCAAATGTGTTTCCAGTTCCGGCAAATGGGAGTGTGAAACTGAAACTGGTGTTTGAAAACGTGCTGAAAGCTGAAGGGAACCGTGTGGATTATATTTTGCCTCGTAGTGAGCGAATTGATGCGGCTGAAATTCCCTGGAAACTCAAGGCGGTAATCCAGTCCCGACGAACCATTGTCACCGTGTATTCGCCGTCACATTACCTTACAACCGAACAGCCGGAACCGGGCGTGGTTGTGGCTCAAACCATTGGTGACGGCAAGGGTGCGCCGGGTCCGTTTCGACTGTCATATCTCCTTGAAGGAGAGGGACTTTCCGCCACGTCCCTTGCCTATCCAAATCCAAATGGGCAAGGTGGCTATTTTATGTTGTTGGGTGGGATTCCGATCACGGCCAAATCAAAAGCCCATGAACATGCACCTGCGTTGACCAAGGAAATCACGTTTGTCCTGGATCGCTCAGGCAGCATGGCCGGTCAAAAAATTGAGCAAGCCAAAGCCGCTGCGTTGCAAGTGCTGGAGTCCATTCCAATGGGTGAGCCCTTCAACATCGTTGATTTTTCAGATCGGGTTGCTCAATTCAGTTCAAAACCAGTGGAGAAAACCGAAGAAACCGTACACCTGGCGCGACAATATATCTCAAGGATTCAGAGTAGTGGTGGAACCAACATTGACGGGGCGCTCCAAACAGCATTGAAACAACCTGTATCGGAAAAAATTTCACTTCCGGTTGTCCTGTTTTTGACTGATGGATGCCCAACATCGGGCGTAACCAGCGAAGTGGAAATTCGCCAAAATGCGCTTACCTCTAACCAGGCAAAACGCCGGATCTTTACCTTTGGTGTTGGCTATGATGTCAATTCTCCATTGCTTGACGGACTGGCCTCTGACTCAAGGGCTGCCACCACCTTTGTTCAACCCAATGAAGATGTCGAGGTCAAGGTGTCACAGTTGCTCAAGCGATTAGGAAGCCCGTTGATGGCAGATCCAAAGCTTGAAGTGTTCAGTGTCCGGGGTGATATCATGTCACAAAGCGTGCGGGAGATTTTCCCGGCCAAACTCAACGACATTTATGAAAATGATCAGTTGGTATTGATTGGAAAATACCAAACCAGCGGGCCACTGGTCTTTCGGGTGAGTGGAAATTATTTGGGTGCTCCGGAAGCATTCATTTTTAACTTTGGATTTGATCGAGCGAGTCGCCAAAATTCATTTATCCCACGGTTATGGGCCAGTCGAAAAATTGCCAGTCTGGTTCAAGATATCACCAAAGCTGGCGCCAACCCGGCGACGGCAGCCAAAGACCCACGATTGAAGGAATTGACAGACGAAATTGTCCGACTCTCGATGGAGTTTGGGATATTGACCGAATACACCGCGTTCCTGGCCACTGAAACCACCGATCTCACCCGACGGGAAGAAGTCTTGAACCGGGTTCAAAACGAACTGGTTCACAATGCTCAGCAAACCAGAACCGGGGTTGGAGGAATGACCCAGGTTGCCAACAATGTTTCTCAGCGGACGCAATCCACGTTGAACTACTCCAACGCCTATGTGACGCAGCAAAACGAGAGAACACAAATTCAAAACGTCAGGCAGGTTCACGATCAAACGCTGTTCCGACGTTCCAATGGTTGGGTTGATGCCCGGTTACTCAATATCAAAACGCTCAAAGCCGATCAGGTCATTGAATTCGGCACTCCAGAGTATTTTGGCCTGGTCGAAAAATTGAGCCGGGAGGGAAGGCAGGGACTGCTGGCTGACCCCAATGATGTCTTTTTGTCAGTGGAAGGGAAGGTCGTTCAGGTGAAAATGCCCGGTCAGAAAGGGAAGTAAGGGACTGTAAAAAACCAACTTCCCGTTTTCTTTTGGGAATCAGGTATTTGGATTGAGCATCCCGGAGGGCTGCAGTTCGGATAGCCGGTGGTTGCGAAGCTTTGTGAGCTACCACCGGGAACAGGTTCGTCCTCTCCAGTGCTCCCCCGCTTCGCCCGCGCCCCCGCAGGGGCGCGGGCGAAGCGGGGGAGCAACAAGGGGGGTAGCCTTTGGATCCGGTGGTAGGCCCAAAGCGGCCAACCGACCGGCTATCCGAACTGCAACGCTTCGCGGTGCAAGACCAAAACCTGGACGTGGCAGAACGCGCCCCAGGAACTTATTTTTTAACGCTCCCTAAGGCATTCAGGGTTCAGGGTCATAAGCGTATTTTCGCCAAGATAAGGAACTTTGAGCGTGTTTGAGACAAGGAGACAAGGGGACAAAGGGACAAAGGGACAAAGGGACAAGAAAAAACGGATGATCCCATTTCCCGCCCCCCAGCCGGGAGTCATTCCAGTTTGTAGCCGTTGATTTGATGTCTCCCTGTCTCCCTGTCTCCTTGTCTGGATCGGGTCCTTGTCTCTTAATCCTGGCCTTTATGGGAGTTACAGGTCTGAACCGATACTATTTATATACTCCGCCCACATAATCTCGATGATTCCTATCGAGCCACACCTCATCCAGCTTCCATACACCACCAGTCTCTACATAAGTTGCTCGTCCCTGATGCTCGTTCCGATCACTGTAGGGTGCCCAGAGGTTCAGTCGCTCTCCCAACGGATTGAGTGGTTTCCACTGCCACTGGAAACTCACGACGATGCGGTCAGTGCGCCCTGGAGCATTTTCATAGCGCTCAAAGCCAGGCAGGTACTCCCGTTGGGCAATGGTGATAATGTACCGATTTGGTTCTTCTTCAAGCTGGTCGGCAAAAGTTTGGCGTCCCGTGTCAGTAAGCTCAATCACTTTCTCATACATCCCCTGCGAGGTATCGTCCGAGATCGTGACATACTGGAGTCCTTCTAAAATATTGATGGCTGGGAACGGTGGCCGGGCTTCGATGCGGTCTGGGATTCGCCGTGGACAGGCTGCTTTTCGCACTTCTTGAAATGCCTCCTGGTGCTCAACGTCTTTCTGGACAACTGATGGGGCAATCGGTTGGAGCTTCTTCGCTGAATTTTGAGGAACGGCATTACCCGCCGGGTCCGATGTTTTTGGGGTGCAGGCTGCAAGGAAGATCAAGAAGGTAAGAAGAAACACACTTGCCCGTAGAAACCCGGTGATGGTCCGAATGGGAGTGTGCTTCAGGAAGTGCATTGAGGTAAAGCGAGGAAAAATAGGGGGTACCGCCGGAACTTGAATCGAAGACCCACCTGCACTTCGCACGTGGGTCTCATTCTATCGCTTCGCTATTCTTTGAACGCGTTAATGGCTGTGCTTTCACAGGGTTTGAAGAAATCGCCGCCAAAGACCACATTTAAGAGTTGCTTGCGCATTCCCTGAACCCGGCTCAGGGTCATTTCCGGCGAGTTATTGCCTTCGTCAAAGGGGCAGGTCCGGGCAATGGCTTCCAGAAGCGGGAGTTGATGCCGCAATTTGACTTCCATCAATCGAAAGAGCTTATCGCGTTTTTTTGCCTTCATCGGCGACTGGCGGGCATAACACTCCAGATAGCTTAAAAGCTGGTTATAGGCCGCGAGTGAGCCGTGAACTGAATCAAACTCTTCGGCCTGCATGGCTTGAGCCGCTTGATTGAGCCGGGCCATTCCAATTTTCAGACCAGCTTCAAGGTGATCTTCCGGGTCATCTTCGTCAATCAAAATTGATTTTTCAGCATCGGTCAGCACAGCGGGAATCTCCATCCCCGCACCGGCGGTGCCAGCGGCGGTTGCATAACAAGGGAGTGTCTCAATCCCAAGAATCACCAGGAAAAACAGCCCCCAGACCAGCCAAACCTTTCCGAGAACCAAATGTTGTGTCTGATGGTGTCGCATGGCGTCCCTCCTTGCTGCTGTGGCCGAGTTCCGTCAGGGGATTGACTGCGATCTTGCATCTTGGGGGACTGGCCTTATGGTTGGCCGTTGCACCTGAAAAGTTCACCCAGAATGTTTGATCCTGACAAGGCGACTGAGATGGAAGCTCAGCAAGTTGACGAATGAAGCGAAGTAGCGAAAAAGAAGCGAGTGGTGAGTAGCGAGTAGCGAGTAGTCAACCGTTGGGTACTTCAAATGGTTTGTTGTTTTGGTGAGCAGGAAGACCCAAATTGAATAATTCAGATTTTAGGGAGTCGGATGGAAATATCATACCACCAGGGTTCAGGGTTCAGGGTTCAGGGTTCAGGGTTCAGGGCCAGATACTCCACGTTGAGCGGTACCCGCCAGTTCCCCCGTCTTCATCTTGAGTGGGATCAGTCAACTCATCGCCGAAACCCTGAACCCTGACCCCTAACCCCGCTGAACCCTGAACCCTGAACCCGATTTCAGTGGGATTTTATTTTCTTCTGGGTCCCTTACTACTCGCTACTCACTACTCACTACTCACTAGCCTTATTTGCGTGGCCCTTGCTTCTCAACCTGGCGTTTGAGGCTGGGAAGACGAAGATTCACTTTTTCAATTTCAAGCTGATTGGTTTGTGGATTGGCTCGTTCGACAAACAACTCGTAGGCTTTCAGGGCCTGGGCATAGTCTCCCAACCGGTCAAAACAGATTCCCAGAAAGTAGTAGGTCACGGGGACATCTGGGCGTTTCTGGATCATCCACAGAAAGTGCTGGGCGGCGGTAGGGAATTGTTCAAGTTTGAACAACGCCGTTGCCAGCCCGGCGTGGGCAGCATAACTTTCCGGGTCCTGGTTGAGAATGGTGCGAAAGCTGGTGGCAGCTTCCTGAAAGCGTTGCGACTTGAGCAAACCGGATGCGACTCCGGCTTGTGCGTCAGGGGAACGGGGGTTGATGGAGAGGGCTTTTTGGTAGGCATCCAACGCAAGCGCCGGATCGGTGCCTTGTGCCGCATCTCCCAGTTTTACCCACCACGTGGCATTTTTGGGTTCTTGTTTGGTCAACTCGGAATACTGTTCGATGGCTTCGGTCGCCCGATTGCCTTCCATCAGTAATTCCCCAAAAGCGGCCCGCAATGGTCCATTGCTTGAATGGTGCTGTAATGCAGTCTGGGCAAATTGAATTCCATCCTCGGTGAGTTTGGTCGCCCGATAGAGGTCAAGCATATCACGGGCCAAAACCGGATCCGGTTCAATTGTGTACAGGGCCTGAAAATCGGCCAGTGCTTTGGGGTAATTCTTCTGGCTCAGGTAGGCAACCGCGCGACTCCGCAAGAGAAGTGGTTGAATACCTAATCGGTTGAGACCATCGGACAGAGTCTGGAAGGCGCCAGGAGCGTCGCCACTGAGTCGTTGGGCTTCGGCATACACCGCATAAAAGGACGGATCCGCAGGCGGTGTCTGGGCAAGCTCCTTGAGTAAGGCGAGGGCTTCGGCTGGAGCTTTCCGGACCAGCATGAGTTGGGCCGCGCCAAGGCGGGCAAATCCAAGGGACGAATCAAGTTCAATCGCTCGCAAAAACGCTTTTTCAGCTTCAATCGGCTTTTTGCACCGGGTCTGGGCTTCACCAAGCATGGCAAATCCGCGAGCAAAATCATCTTGAAGTTCGACACAGCGGATCAGTGCGGCTGCGGCGTCTTCAAACCGGTTGAGTGAGAGCAGGGCGATGCCGCGCTGGTAATGAACGGCAAACAACTGATCATCGAGTTGCAATGCCTCATCATAGAGCTTGATGGCATCGGTGAACTTGCCCTGGGCATGAAAATCCTGACCCGTGTCAAATTTTTGAGCCGCCAGGGCCTGCCGGTCATCGAGCGATTCACCCAAAGCGGTATCTTCCGAAGCCGCATTCCGGGTTGATTCGACCTTTTTTCCGTTTTTGGGGGAGGACGCACGTTGGGCAATCGCTGAAGTGGTGGCCAGATTGAACCACCCTGTCAGCGCCAACAGCCAGATGGAAATTTTCCACAAGACACGTTGCGACCTCATCTCATTGACCAAACTTTGAAAAACGCAATAAATGCTGAGTGTTGCGAGTAAAAAAGAGAGTGCGGAAAATGCACGAAAGGCCCTGAAACTCTAGCCCAGATACTGGTATTTGAAAACCCTAAATGTCGTAAAGAATGCTAGAATTACGGGAAAAATCATCACATTACGAAAGAGCATAGTTCATGCGAAGTTTTTATGTGCTGCGGTCACTGATTGCACCGGCCTGGGGAAACAAAAATCTGGCCTTTGTTTCGAGTAGTTTAGAGGAAATTCAAGCCAGGTTTGAATCTGAACTTTCAGATCCGTTAAACCTCTATTTGTTTACCCAATATCCTGCGACGCTCAGTTTGCGGACCATCCATTTCAACGAAGAAGTTCAAGACATTTACCTGCTGCCATTTGTGAAAATTGAATTACCAGACTATCCCGAAATCAGTTTTGACGAGGACGGGCGGGTGATTGGGTTTAGTTTTAAAGAAGACGAGCGCGAAAATTCAGAAAAAGATCAACTCGCCACCAAGTTGTTTAATCGAGCAATCCACCCAACCCAGGTGATAGTTGATTGGGAAGGGATGGCGATTGTGCCCCTTAAAGGACCGCTCCTGGAGGTGGGCGAATCAACCCGAGTTTCCGAAGGCGTTGATTGGGAGCGGTATCAGGTCCTGCATTACGGGTTAAATGATTTAGACCAGCAAATCTACTGTGACGACGAAGAAAACTGGCAACCGATAGATGCCGAGCCCACTGATGAAGAATTTGACGATGACGGGTTGGAAAGCGAGTATTGAAAGCCTGGGGCTGAAGATTCTCGGGCTGAAGACAACGAGCTGAAGAATGTGGGCTTTAGTTCATGGTAACTGGTGTTTTGGAACTAAAACTTTCCAAGCACCAGAAGTTGCTTAATTCTTAATTCTTCATTCGAAATGTTTTCCGGTAGCTCGAAAATCAGGCTAATCCATTGAAAAAATATGCCTTTCCCTGAACCCTGAACCCCGCAACCCTGAACCCTGAAAATATTTAGTGCTTGACATCGGATATCAATCCGGCTACAAAGGGCGACTTCGCTTTTCCATCTGCATTTTTGATTTTTCGGGGCGTGGCGCAGCCTGGCTAGCGCGCTTGATTTGGGATCAAGAGGTCGGAGGTTCGAATCCTCTCGCCCCGACCATTTAGCTTTCTTCTCCCGGCGTCAATTTTCTTCCTCTCGACTCTATGACCCGTTTTGCATTCTTACTCCCTGGGATTGTCAACAAGGCCAAAGCCTGGGTTGCCTTTCTCAGTCAATGGCTCATAGGATTTGGCGCTTTTG
The DNA here is from genome assembly GCA_016208495.1 of Acidobacteriota bacterium. Classification (NCBI taxonomy): domain Bacteria; kingdom Pseudomonadati; phylum Acidobacteriota; species Acidobacteriota bacterium. The sequence continues at coordinate 31,185 of JACQXX010000072.1, forward strand.
GGATTTTTGCTCTTACCCTCATAGATTCCGCCCTCATACCAACCGCTGGTGCTCCTGATCTCGCAATCGTCACATTTTCACTTGCCAAACCTGAACAATGGTGGGTTTTTGCGATTGCTGCCGCCCTTGGCTCAACGATTGGGTGTTTCATTCTCTACAGTCTGGCACAAAAAGCTGGTGAAAAACTGCTGGCCTCCGTCAGCCAGGATCGTCGCGCCCGAATTGAAAATTTACTTGGGCGTTGGGATCTCCTGACCCTGATTGTGGCTTCGCTGTTGCCACCACCCTTTCCGTTCAAACCATTTATTATTTGTGCCGGTGCGGTTCGGTTTAACCGGTTTCGCCTGTTTATCGGTCTGTTGATTGGACGTGGAATCCGCTATGGCGTTCTGGCCTATCTGGCCAGGTACTATGGCGAGCAAGCGCTGAAACTGATTGCCCAAAACAGCGGCTGGATCTTTCTCGGAGTAGCCGTTCTCGTCCTGGGAATCTGGCTCTATCAGCGTTTTTTTTCAGGCAAAAACAATGTAATCCCCCCTTCTGAAGCTCATTCGCTGGGTGACTGAAACGCTGCTTGATCACACAAAACCAGACCACTCATATACTTACCGCACTCATACTCTTTTATACCTGCATTTTACGGTGGGCCAGCGGTGGCGCGCCGTTCCAGGTCGGTTTTCGTTTGGTCCAGCGTCACGTCTTTCCAGCCTCTCACTATCCCATTCAATCTGAAACGGAGAAATTCACGTGGCTAAAAAGACAGTTAAGAAAATTGGCGTCCTGGTCGGGCGCGAACGTTCATTTCCAGACGCATTTATTGCTGAAGTCAACTCCCGCAATGCTGGTGTGGTGGCTGAATATTGTTCCCTGGGCGGAACGATTGCCTCAAACACCAGTGAATATGCGGTGATTGTGGACCGAATTTCCCATGAAGTCCCCTATTATCAAACATTTCTCAAACATGAAGCCCTCAATGGCTGCCATGTGATCAACAATCCATTTTGGAAACTGGCCGACGATAAATTTTTCGGGACCGCCATGGCCGAAAAAATTGGCGTTGCCATTCCCAAAACCGTTGCGTTGCCATCCCAGTCCTATATTGACGACATCACGGCTGAAAGTCTGTCCAACCTCAAGTTCCCAATTGACTGGCAGGCGATTGTTGATTACACGGGCTTTCCGGCCTACATGAAGCCGCACTGGGGCGGTGGCTGGAAGCACATTTACAAAGTGAACTCACTGCCGGAATTGTGGAAAGCCTATAATCAGACCGGTACGCTGTGCATGATCCTGCAGGAATCAATTGAATGGGATCAATATGTGCGCTGCATCTGCATCGGCAAAAAACATGTGTTGATCACCAACTGGGATCCACGCAAGCCGCACCACCTCCGCTATGACGCCAGCACACCGCTTCCGCTTGAGTCAGCGCTTGAAAAACGCGTCGTGGCCGATGTGATCAAACTGTGCGAAGCCCTTGGCTATGATATGAACACGGTTGAATTTGCAGTCCGTGACGGCATCCCGTATGCCATTGACTTTATGAACACGGCGCCCGACTTTGCCCTCGAATCCATCGGTGAAACCTATTTCAAATGGGTGATTGACACGATGGCCGACTACACTATCGAATGTGCCAAAAAAGGCACGAAGAAGCCGACGTATCGCTGGGACGCACTTTTGTAAAATGAAGAATGAAGAATGAAGAATGAAGAAAATAAGAAGTTGAATTTTTTTCTTCATTCTCAATTCTTCATTCTCAATTCTTCACTTTGAGTTCTTCATTCTTCATTCAAAAAAACTATGCGACATACAATCACTTTGATTCCCGGAGACGGAATTGGACCTGAGGTAACGGCTGCCACCCTGCGTGTGATCGAGGCAGCCGGTGTTGAAATTCGATGGGAGAAATATGCGGCTGGGGCCGAGGCCCTGGGTCAGTATGGAACGCCGCTCCCCGATAACCTACTGGCCTCAATTCGCCGAACCCGAGTTGCCCTCAAAGGCCCGGTAACGACACCCATCGGAACTGGGTTTACCAGCGTCAACGTTGGGTTGCGGAAAGCACTCGATTTGTATGCCAACTTGCGGCCCGTTAAATCATTGCCCGGAGTCAAATCCCGCTATGAAAACATTGATTTGATTGTAGTTCGGGAAAATACCGAAGACCTGTACTCAGGACTTGAACACGTGGTGGTGCCAGGGGTTGTGGAAAGTCTGAAGGTGATTACTGAAGTGGCTTCGACCCGCATTTCCCGCTTTGCCTGCGATTACGCCCGCAAACACAAACGTCGCAAGGTGACTGCCGTCCACAAAGCAAATATTATGAAGCTTTCCGACGGCCTGTTTCTGGATTGCTTCCGCAAGGTAAGTCAGCATTATCCGGAAATCGAACCTGAAGATAAGATTGTTGATAATGCCTGTATGCAGTTGGTGATGTATCCGGAAAAGTACGATGTACTGTTGATGGAAAACCTCTATGGCGACATCCTTTCCGATCTGTGTACCGGACTGGTTGGCGGCCTGGGGGTTGTCCCAGGTGCCAATATTGGCGACAACATGGCGGTCTTTGAAGCTGTTCACGGCAGTGCCCCGGACATTGCCGGGCAAGGATTGGCCAATCCGACCGCATTGATTATGACCGCCATCATGATGCTGGACCACATCAACGAGATCGAAGCCTCCCGCAACATTGAGAAAGCTTTGTTTGAAGTGTTGACTGAAGGAAAATCTTTGACCCGTGACCTGGGTGGCAACTCCAGCACAATGCAATTTACCGAAGCCATTGCTTCACGCCTTGAAGCCTGGCGGGCAGAGAAAGCAGATGAAGCGAAAGAGCGAAAGAGCGAGTAGCGAGATAGCGAGTAGCGAGTAGTCAATCAAGAGCGAGTAGCGAGTAGTCAATCCAACCCAAACAGTATTTTATCTGTTACCTTCGTAACGAATTGACTGAGTAAGGGATAACCTGAATGACAGTAAGTTTGGATTGACTACTTGCTATCTCGCTATCTCGCTACTCGCTTTTGTGTGCTCAAGTCGAATTTCCCGCTTTATTTCATCCACCACTCGAAAAGTAATCCGCGCACCATTTGGCCAGGAAAATCCTTTCAACCGCTCACTCCACTCGATGGCCAATACCCCAGGCTGATCAAGGACTTCTTCCAATCCAAGACTCTGCAGCAGGTCCGCACCTTCGGGCAGGCGATATAAATCAACGTGATGAAAGAGTAAACGTCCCTCTTCATAGCGATTGACCAGGGTAAAGGTTGGGCTTGAGACCTCGCGTTCGTCCACACCGAGGCCAGCCGCTAACCCTTTGACAAAGCACGTCTTCCCAGCTCCCAAATCTCCTTCCAGCAAAATCAAAAAGCAGACTCGGGCCATTTCGGGAGTAATCGCCTCCCCAAGTTCATAACCCAGATCAAAAGTTGCTTCAGGCGAATCTGAATGAAACGTTCCATTCTCCCAATGTGGCATAGTGTGAATTCTTGATTGAAAGAAAAAGGTACAGAGTTCAAGCTTTCGATTGAACTCTGTACCAATGGCATTGTTGAACAATGAGTGAAGCGACGAGTAGACGATCTGATGCTAACCCAATGGCTAGCCTTCTTCATTCTGACTTATTCGGGCCGTTTGGCGCCTTCAGGAACCACCGAAATAATAATTCGGCGATGGTTGCCAGCCGCATCTGGACGTGAATCGTCAAAGTTGCGGACTTCAACCCGATTGGCATCAATGCCTTTGGAGGTCAGGTAGTCACGCGCTTTTTCGGCCCGAGCCTGAGCCGTGCCGGCTTTTTCACCAGCTTCAGAGTGCCCGTCAATCACACACACGGCGGTCGGGTCAGATTGCAGTGTACTGGCGACTTCATCAAGCACCGCTTTGCACTGGTTATCAATGCGAGAGATGTTCCTCTTAAACATCGTGGTGTCACAGGTGAAGGTCCGCACCGGTGGCGGCGGAGGCGGTGCGATGATTTCAACCGTGGTCGAGGCTGGTGCTGAATCACAGGTCTTATCGTTGGCCACGACTGACACGGTAATCGTGCCGGCTGACACTCCCTGGGTATTAACCGTGATTTTTGATCCTCTGCCTTCGATGCCTCCGCGAGAAGCCGTCCATTTGTAGGTCAGTTTGTCATCGTCTTCATCCTTGCCAACTGCCGTGAAGGTAAACGGCTGGTCTGATCCTTCTTTAATTGAAGTTGGAGAAGCCGAGACGGTCACAGTTGGGCAATGATTGACTTTTTCGACGATGACCGAGACTTCTTTGTTGACCGAATGGCCGCACGAATCTGCGACGTTGACGGTAATCAACACGTTTCCAGGCGCCGTAATGCCCGGCGTCCAGGTAACGGATGTGCCTTCGCCTTTTAAGTCGCCACTGGTGGCAAACCAGCGATAGGTCAGCGTGGAATCCGCCGCATCCGGGTCGGTGGCGGTCACCGTGGCGGTCACAACGTCTTTGCTCTTTTCTTTGACGGCAAGTTTGTCAGCCGAGAGCGTAACTGTTGGGGCGACGTTGCCCAGACAAGGATCGGGTTTTTCGATCTTGCGATAGCCCAGGGTCACATGACCAACCATGCCGTGGAAATCACCACCATCTGCCCGGCGGTCATTGGAATTGGTCAGCATATAGCGATACGCACCGCCAAAGCTGAAGAACGTTTTGTGCTTTTTGCCAAACGGCACAAACCGGGCGCCAACGGTCACATCCAGAGGATTGACTGGATTGAGGTTTGGCGTCCCGCTACCAAAGTAATTGGTTGAAACCAGTTCCGATACAAACTGCACCCGATCATTGAAGGGAATATCCACCGCGACCGAGGCAATGGCTTTGTTCCGTCGGTCAACGTAGGTAAAGCGATCTTCCGGGTCACCCGTTTTGACCAGGCCAAAGTTCATGCTGACGGTGGCCAGTTTAAAGCGTGGCGTGACGGCCAGAATGCCGCCAAAATCAATGTCTCCGGCACCGCTTCCGCTGACGATTCCCCCACCTAACCCATCACGAAAAACCGATTCAGCGGTAAAGGACGGGATATCCACAAACCCAATCAAGGCAAAGCCGACCGGGGCATCCTGGCTGTTGAGCCGGTATTTCATCCCAACCGTGGTATTGCCGACTTTGTGCTTGCTGCGTCCAAAGAATGGATAGTCATTGAGATAGCCGGGAACTGTCCCGAACGTGCCGGGCGCGCCGGGTAAAATTCCCCCGACCGTGGCACCCGTTAACGGAATTTGCACTACATTCCCTTGCCGACCTGGCGTGAAAGTGACTGTACCAACAACAAGAGATGTAAACCCTGGATAAGAAATAAAAGGTACTCCATCAGGGTTGCCGCCAGCATAGGTGGGAGTCGCAAATCGCCCAGGATTGACAACATTGGGAAGATAAAACCCGCTAATTCCAGTGACTTCCGAGGTCGAAAGTTGTTGCCGAAAGATAGATGAGGCAAACAGTTCGATTCGATCCGTCAGCCCCACACCGACGTTGAGGATGTTCTGACTGATGTCCACATCGCCTGGGTCACGGTCGAAGTTGTTGTAAAAGTAGGAAACATTAAACTCACCGCGTTTCAACGTTGAGGCGTCATACACGGAAAATAGTCCCGTTCCACCTGTCACGGTTGCCTGCGTGCTGCGGTTTTTTTCACGTTGCGTTTCCTGTGCTGTCACGCAGGTACAACAGACCAGGAAGCCTAAAACCAAAACGGCCAGTTTTTGTGCAAATCGTTTCATGAAATATTTCCTCTTGAAGTTGAAAAAATAGGGCTGAAAAAACCAGGGCTGAAGAAGTTGGACTGAAGACATTGGGCCAGGGGGCTGAGGGCTGAAGATAAGGGCTGAAGACGTCAGGCTGAAGAAAACGGGTGAAATCAATCCTAACACTACAACGAGGTTTTAATAAAAAACCGGGTCTTAAGCCCAGGAACTGGGTGGCAGGCATGTAGCCCAGAGTGCAACCCTGGGACCAACGGCCTGCTCTCCCTCCCCGCCGGCAACCGCCTACGGCGGTTGCCGGCGGGGAGGGAGAAATTGGGGATGACCGTCAACCCAGGGTTTCGAAGACTCCACCCTGGGCTACATGCCATCACCCGCTTCGCAGGTTAAAACCGAAACCTCGTTGTAGTACTAAGCCCGATGTCTTCAGTCCCAAGCCCTGAGCCCTGGTTTTTTCAGCCCGTTAGTCTTTAGGCGTAAATTCCACGCATCTTGGTTTCATAGGCTACACGGTCAATGGCGAGCATGTAGGCTGCGATGCGCATGTTGACGTTGCGTTCTTCAGAGAAGCGCACAACTTCGTGGAACGAATCCACCATCGTGTCACGGAGTCGTTCGTTGACGACGTCTTCTTTCCAGAAGAAACCCATCCGGTTTTGCACCCATTCAAAGTAGGAAACCGTTACACCACCAGCGTTGGCCAGAATATCCGGAATCACAAACACACCATTGCTTTGCAGAATGTCATCAGCGGCAGCGGTCGTCGGACCGTTGGCGCCTTCGGCCATAATGCGGCATTTGATGCGGTTGGCATTTTTGGAGGTAATCTGATTTTCAGTCGCAGCGGGCATCAACACGTCGCATTCGAGTTCGAGCAGGTCGCTATTTGACACAATCTCGCCACCGCCAAACCCTTCAAACGTCCGGTGCTGTTTCAGATAGTCAAGCGCCGCATTGACATCCAACCCGTTCGGGTTATAGATGCCGCCTTTGATTTCAGACAGTGCTGTGACCTTAAAGCCTTTTTCCTGAAGCAATTGGGCACCGATTCCGCCGACGTTTCCAGACCCTTGAACCACCACTCGAGTGTCTTCGGGTTTGAGCTTGAACTTTTTGCAGGCTTCTTCGATCACAAAGAGCAACCCACGGCCAGTCGCTTCGCGGCGACCTTTGGACCCACCCAGTTCGATTGGTTTTCCAGTGACCACGGCATTGACGGTGTGGCGGGCGTGCATGGAGTAGGTATCCATCAACCAGGCCATGACCTGTTCGTTGGTATTCATATCCGGTGCCGGAACATCACGTTCCGGACCAATGATATCAATGAGTTCCGACGTGAACCGGCGGGTCATCCGTTCGAGTTCGGTCAGTGACATTTTGGATGGATCACAAATCACGCCGCCTTTCCCACCACCAAACGGGACGTTGACCACGGCGCATTTCCAGGTCATCCACGCTGCCAGTGCGCGAACTTCGTCCAGCGAGACATCGGGGGCAAAGCGGATACCGCCTTTGGCTGGTCCACGGGCAAAATTGTGCTGAACGCGATAGCCGACGAAAACTTCATAATGGCCATCATCCATCATTGTTGGAATATAGACCGTCATTTCGCGGTTCGGGCACCGCAAGATGCGATAGATATTCGGATCCAGATCGAGCAGTTTGGCCGCAACGTCAAACCGTGACATCATCGATTCAAACGGATTGGCTTCCTTTATATTTTTTGCGTCGTCTACAAAAGGACTGGGCATGGGGTTCCTCCTTGGGTTCAAAACCAAGAAATCAGAATGAATAAAATGGTGAAAAGAGCGTGCTGTCTCGGCAGACAACAGGTGAGCAAAAACAAAGAGCAGCGTGAGGTGTGAATGATGAAAAACCCTGGACCAATTGAGGGTTCCTCATCATCCAGGGTGATTTTGAGATCGTTCATCAATCACTTTTCAGGCAGGGGGCCGGTGACTGGCTCCCCGGTAGGGTCACGGATGTATTCAGGGCGCCAGAGCGAAACCCTTCCAAATCGAGGGCAATATAGAGAAATCCAAGTGGCTTGAGTGCCGCTACCAGTTGCTGGGCCATCACTGGATCAAGTGCCCGAGGCAGTTCGGTTGGACTGATTTCAATGCGGGCGATGTCGCCATGATGACGCAGTCGAAAAATGGAAAATCCAAGCTGACGGATGGCACGTTCGCCACGCTCAATGGCCGAAAGTTTCTGGATCGTGACCGGCATGCCATAGGGAATCCGCGACGAAAGGCAGGGGGAGGCAGGTTTTTCAGCCGTCGGCAACTTCCAGACCCGCGAGCGCTCACGGATTTCAGCTTTGGTCAGGCCAACTTCAATCAACGGGCTACGCACCCCTAGTTCACGTCCAGCCTGCATTCCAGGTCGGTAATCGCCGGTATCATCGGCATTATTGCCATCACAAATGGTTGTGAAATCCTGCTGACGGGCAATCTCAAGCAAGTGGGTAAATAACTCATTTTTACAGAAATAGCACCGATTGACCGGGTTGGAACGGTATGGCTCGCGCTCCATTTCCTGGGTGTGGATCCAGTGATGGTTGAGCTTCCACTCGGCAACCATCCGGTTAATTTCCTGATGCTGGTCCTGAGGGAAACTCGGGCTGATGGCCGTCACCGACAGGGCCCGGTCACCGAGTTCCTGATGGGCAATAAAACTCAAATAGCTGCTGTCCACACCGCCGGAAAACGCAATCAGAACTGGAGCATGGTTGGCAAACCAGTTTCGCAGTTGGTGTTCTTTGGTTTCAGCGGATGATAAAAGTGGGGAAGCCTCCAAAGTGGACCGCTCACCCAGGGCAGCCATGCTCATAGGGAAGATAAAACCCGTCGGTTGATGTGAGTCGTGATTGAATGTGAAAAAACGTGAGAAACTTTTTGAAACTGCAAACGCCTGCTGGAAAGCGCCGCCATCATACTGCAAGGGGTGCGGCAAGGCAAGCCTTGGCTTGGCGCAAATTGGCACTAACTTGCACAACCTGAGTTGCTTAGAAGGTTACCCCTGTGTATGATGGATGATCAGGATCATCCTCGCTGCAGCAACCTGTTACTGCGATTTCACATCACAAGGTGCTGAAAATCTGCAGCAAGTACCTGAAAAGTTCCAGCAAACAGATCGTTTCGCCTCGCATTCACCTGGAAAAAGTTGCAACCATATGTAACTCGCCACGTTTGTGAGGCATCTCATCCTCATAGAATAGCCTGCTCGACGGAGGATTTTTGGCTGTGCAAGACATTAACCATCTCAATAACTCACTCAATCCAATGAATAATTCAATTGAACCACCGAGCTTTTCTGGACTTTCGGAGGAATCGCTGGTCACGCGATTTTTCGGGATTGTTTCATCCAGCGCCAGGGAATTTGCGGCTGACCCAGGTGGGTTTGTGCGCGGCATTTTTGTTTCGACATACAATGAAGGCGCGTTTGGCGGTGTCCGTTCCGAATCCCTCTTCAAGCGGCTTCCTCGCGAAATCAAACAAAACGCCCGTGACTTTTCTCAGAATCCAGCAGGTTATGTGAAATCCGTCGTCACCATGACGGATCGCGAAGGACAACGGTTTGAGTTGGTGATGTGGTGTATGGCGGCGGCATTTTTCGCCTTTACCGCCACATTCGGTCTGTTTTTTGTGTTGCCGCGACTGTTGTTTCCAACCCCGGAAAATCTCTCGGTCCTTCGACCTGATGAACAAGTAATCTTCACTGTTCCGTTGCCGGAAGCTCAACCCAAGGTCAAGCCTGACACCAAACCGCTGGGTGCCGGATTTGGCGCCAAAAAGCCAGGTGGTGGTGGTGGCGGCGGTGGAAAAAATGAACCAACGCCGGCTTCAAAGGGAAGACTCCCTGAATTTGCCTTAAAAGAACCGATTATTGATCCTTCTCCAACCAAACAGGTCAAAAATCCGGAATACCAGATTCCAATGAACGTGATGGCCAACCCGGCCCAAATGCCAAAGCAGGACCTGGCACTTGATGTTGTCGGTGACCCAACCAGCAACATCACCGCACCTTCGAGCGGCACCGGCACGGGTGGCGGGATTGGCAATGGCAGTGGTCGTGGAATCGGTTCCGGTCAAGGGTCCGGCGCCGGTCCTGGGAAAGGCGGTGGGTATGGTGGTGGAGAACCCGGCGGCGGACTCGGTGGCGGCGCCCCAGACACTCGGCCACAGATCATTTCGCAATCAAAGCCGAAATACACCGAAGAAGCTCGTCAGAATAAGATCGTCGGCAAAGTGGTATTGTCGGTCGAGTTTCGGGCTGATGGTTCAATCGGCAATGTTCGAGTCGTCCGCAGTCTGGGCTATGGATTAGATGAAAATGCAATTGCGGCTGCCCGATTGATTCGTTTCCGCCCGGCAATGAAGGGTGGTTCCCCAGTTACTTTTACCTCACGAGTTGAGTTCAGCTTCAATTTGATTTAGCACCGACTCAAATTTCACTTTCCGAAAGAGCACCGAATCGAATAGATTCGGTGCTCTTTTGTTTTGGGGTTGGGGCAGTAAAAAAAGACAAAAGGACGCAAGGGACAAAAAGGACATAAATTCAAAACCCTGAACCCTGAACCCTGAACCCTGATTTCAGGAGATTTCCTATGCGAAAACGAGTGTATGTGGTCTATACCGGCGGAACGATTGGCATGCGCAAGACGGAAAATGGCTATGCCCCCGCATCTGGCTATCTGAAAGAGCAAATGTTGAATTCACCCGTGTTGCGCAATCCGGCCATGCCTGAATACACAATTCACGAGTATGACCAGCTCCTTGATTCAGCCAACATGACGCCGGATGACTGGCTGAAAATTGCTGAAGACATTGCCGCGCATCACGATGAATATGATGGCTTTGTGGTGTTGCACGGAACGGACACGATGGCGTACACGGCATCGGCGCTGCCGTTTATGCTGCAAGGGCTGCGCAAACCCGTCATTCTCACCGGGTCGCAAATTCCGCTCTGCGAAGTCCGCAATGATGCCCGTGATAATCTGATCACCAGTTTAATTCTGGCGGGAAACTACCAGATTCCAGAGGTTTGTCTGTACTTTGGCAACAAACTGTTTCGCGGCTGTCGGTCAGTCAAGGTCAACGCTGATGGATTACAGGCATTTGCTTCGCCCAACTTTCCACCACTTGGAACCGCAGGCATTGAAATCGAAATTGCCTGGAATCTGGTGCTTGAACCGCCACCGGAAAACGTTCCGCTCCGGGTTCATCCGATTGTCCATCCGCCATTTGTCGGTGCCGTGCGACTCTTTCCAGGAATTTCAGCAGAAATCATGCACAACATTTTGCAGCCGCCACTCAGAGGACTTGTCCTCGAAGCCTATGGCGTAGGCAATGGTCCGGACCGCAATGAAGATTTTATTGCCACATTGAAAGAAGCTTCTGACCGGGGGGTGGTGATCATCGGCTGTACCCAGTGTTTGCTTGGCAGAGTCAGCCTGGGAAGTTATGCGACTGGAGCTTCGATGGCACGGGCCGGAGTGGTGAGTGGATTTGATATGACCCCCGAAGCCGCACTGGCCAAGATGTTTCATCTGTTCAGCATGGGGCTGCCGCCGTCGGTCGTGAAACTCCAGATGCAACGCAATTTACGCGGGGAAATCACTGAGCCGGGGTTTTCAACTGCCACGGGAAGACTGTAAAAAGAACGAGTGGCGAGTAGTCTGACTACTCGCTATCTCGCTATCTCGCTACTCACTCTTCTGTGCTACTCTGGCGGGTCATACCCGGCCAGCAGGTTGTACCAGCCTTTGGTCATATGGTCAAAATCAGAGATCAGTTGCGCGCGGAGCAGGGAAAGTTCGGGGATTTCGGCGGCTCGCGCGCGTCCGCGACGCCGGGCCGCCTCAGAAGGGTTTTGGAGTGGGAGTGGCGGTGGATATCCTTCGGCAATCGAGTCAAAAATGTACCAGCCCTGGGCACTGTCAGAATCCGCGCCGTAAAACATGCCATATTCGCCGTTGAGCGGGTCATAGACGACAGCGATTTGCCAGGGCATTCCAAACACTTTGCGTTGGGTAGCCCGATCCGTCCCAGACATAAACACGCCAAACCCTGGATGGGTGTGATACCAGCCAACCACACGTAATTGCACTTCCTTGCCTTGTTCCTGAGCCCGGTTTTGCAGCCGTTCGATGTGTTGTGAAACGGCCATCAAGTCATCAGCTCCCATTTCAACGTGAGTTGGGCCGGCGGTGGCTTCCTGAGCCGGAATCGCATCAATAATAGTGGTATAAGTGACTTCGCGGTCGTTTTCCTTCCACGAATACACATTGCCGACCAGGATTCCACCGCATTCATTTTCACCCATAAATGCTCTGACGAGTGAAGCCTCTTCGGATTGAGTCTGGGGAAGAGCCATATCAGGTGGCGCGGCCATCAGGATTTTTTCTTCGGCCTGACGGGCCAGGTAAATCCTCAGTCCGGCTGGATCGGGCTGTCCAAGGGTTTCAAGAACGTGCGGCAGTGGACGTTCCAGAGGCTTTACGTCACGAACTTTTTTGATTACGAAGGTCATAGTCAGGGTTCAGGGTTCAGGGTTCAGGGTTCAGGGTTCAGTGAACAGGCAATTTGACAAGGTTTCTGATTCCTAGCGATTGCGGATTCGGAACCGCCCGCCTGGCCCGCCGCTGTCTTGCTGGGTGTTGACCCGTTTGATGACAAACGTGTGGGATGGCTGTTCACCAGGGGTTGGGAGCAACGCCTGGTCGCTCGGGAACAGCGTCGGGTTGGCGTAAAACCAGTCAGCGGCTTTGTAGTTGGCAATGCTATATGGATCAACAATTTGCGGGTCAAATTGAAAAATACGCGCCAGTTTGATCACAAATGAAGCCAGCCCTTCGCGGAAATCCCAGCTTCCGATACACACCTTGCCGTCCGGCCATACGTGCGGATGAAAAATCGGCGTCATCTCGTGCATCATCACAATTGGTTTTTCAAACGGATGTTGTGGGGAAAGAATGATCCGGATCCGATGTTCGTCCCGAGTGGTTGTCGGGCTGACATAACACCGAATCTTAAAGGTAATGATGTATTCGGTTGGCGGAATATCATTGCCTTGCCAGTGAATGACTGGACCGCGAATGGTTTTCATTTCTTCGAAATCAGCCGCGAGGCGGGCCATGCGCACATCGTCAGGGGTTCCCATGTTGACTTCCTCTTGCTCTTAAACTGTGGTGGATATCGTGTTTGTGTTCAGGGGCACTGTAAATTCAAATTACACCAAAACCTGGCTAAAAACACAAAAAGTTTGTTTTGCAAAAAAATGGATCGAAATTCTGACCGTGGAACTGATGAAACGCTACAACCAATTTCTTTTCAATACCATACCAGTACTGAGACACTGGCGGAGGCTTTTGGGTTCCACCCGCTGGAGCGAAATTTCCGGCATCCGGCATAGGAGAGCCTGTGCAAGATCAACTAAAGTGCTGCAAATAAAGAATGAAGAATGAAGAATGAAGAAACGCTAAATAGTTCTTATTCAATAGAATAGAATCGGAAACCACTGCTCGAATCATTTTTCAACGCCTGTCTTCAAATCAATTTTCTTCCATCAAAAAGTGCCATGCCTCACTCATCCGAATCAACCAATAAAGCCGCAAACCCGCTCGAAGCCGAAGGACAACAGCGAGCCAGACGTGTCCAGCAGATGTTTTCCGAAATCGCACCCCGCTATGACCTGCTCAACCATCTGCTTTCAATGAATATTGATAAGCGCTGGCGACGCTTTACCGTGCGCAAACTGCAGGATGTCCTTGATCAGCCTGGAGCGACCGCGCTTGATATTTGTTGTGGGACCGGCGATTTGTCGCTCGAACTTGGTCAGAAAGTGCCCACCATCGGCGTTGATTTTTGCCATCCGATGCTGGTGATTGGGCTTGAAAAAGTGCGCAAGACCGGGTTGCCGGTTCGCTTATGTGCCGGTGATGCTTTGAACCTGCCGTTTCAGGATGCCCGGTTCGATGCCGTCACCAATGCGTTCGGCCTTCGAAACGTGACCGATGTCGAACGTGGACTGGCCGAAGTATACCGCGTCCTCAAACCTGGAGGCCGGGCCGCCATTCTGGAGTTTTCTCGTCCAATTCTCCCAGGGTTTCGTGAAGCCTTTCAATGGTACTTTAACCACGTTTTGCCCCGCATTGGCGGTATGATTTCGGGCTCCAGTATGGCGTATACCTACCTGCCGACTTCGGTGAAAAGCTTCCCTGATCAAAAACAACTGGCTGACCTGATGCGCAAAGTCGGGTTTACCGACGTCAAATATCATAACCTTTCAGGCGGTATTGCTGCCCTGCATTTGGGAAACAAGCCGAAGAATGAAGAATTGAGAATGAAGAATGAAGAATTGAGAATGAAGAATGAAGAATGAAGAAATAAACTGGTGCTTGGTTCTTAGTGCCTGGTTTCGAAAACCCGGAACCCGGAACCCGGAACCCGGAACCCGGAACCCGGAACCCGGAACCCGGAACCCGGAACCCGGAACCCGGAACCCGGAACCCGGAACCCGGAACCCGGTGTATTCTTCATTCTTCATTCCCACACCGTCCGTTTCCGTACACTCCCGTACATTTGCGTACGCCTTCGGCCTGTCAAATGTCGGTTATCCTGCCTGAAATCAATCGTTGAAGTTCGGAAATAATCTTATTTAAGGTCAGTACTCTGATTATTTCAATAGAGTAAACTATTGGAAAAATTGGGTTTCCCTGAACCCTGAGCCCTAAGCCCCAGCCCAAAATGTGTTGATGTCCAGTTGTGGTCTCTCGCTTGCACTCAGTCAGGTGCGAAAGTGAGGAGACCACATCAATGGACCGTCAAATCAGTCAATCAACCAAAATCAAAAGAACGCTCTGGCGGAGTTTTTCGGTAATTCTCGTCCTTGGAGCGGCAATGGCGGCTCTGGCATACGGGCCACGGCTGCTCAAGCCCACGATTAGACGGGCCGATTTTCGCACCGCACGCGTCGAAGCCGGTCCGATTGAAGCGACGATCAATTCCACCGGGGTGGTGGTGCCCGATTTTGAACAGGTCATTTCCAGCCCGGTGAATGGTCGGATTTTGCGGGTGTTAAAACGCCCAGGTGATCCGGTCCGGCGGGGTGATGCCATTCTGGAACTGGATGTCAGCGAGGCCACGCTGGCGCTTGAAAAACTCAAACAGCAAATTGACCTCAAACAGAATCAGCAAGCCAAAGCCAGACTGGACCTGCAGAACACCCTCAACACGCTCCGCAGCCAGTGGGAAATCAAAAATCTTGATTATGAAGCCGCAAAAGCTTCGACGGGACGCAACCGGAAGTTGAAGGAACTGGGGTTGCTCTCTGCCGAACAGCTTCACGAAGCAGAAATTCGGGAAGAAAAAATCGCCTTCGAACTCAAACAACTCTCCGCCGCCCAGCAAAACGCTGAAGCCTCAACCACGACCCAGCTTGAAGGGCTGGACCTGGAAATGAAGTCGCTCCTCAACGAGCAGGCTGATATGGAACGCCAGCTTGAACTGGCGACGACCAAGGCTGACCGGGATGGCGTGCTGACCTGGGTGATTACCGAGACAGGGACTTCGGTATTGAAAGGTGCGTTACTCGCTCGAATTGCCGATCTGAGTTCGTTTCGGGTGGATGCCACCGTGTCAGATATCCATTCCCGCCGACTTTCCACTGGTTTGCCCGTGACGATCAAAATCAATGACGAATTGCTTTCTGGAACCGTGTCAGTGATTAACCCAACGATCAAAGATGGAGTGATGACGGTTGGAATCGCGCTGGTTGAAAAATCGAGCCCGCTGCTGAAATCAAATTTGCGCGTGGATGTGCTCATCGTGACTGACCGCAAAAGTCAGTCTTTAAAAATAAGAAAAGGGGTCTTTGCCGCGACAGATGGCATTGATCACGTTTTTGTCGTTCGCGGAGACCGACTGGTGAAACATCAGGTCAAGTTCGGAATCTCGGGCTTTGACACCCTCGAAGTGCTGTCCGGCCTGGTCGAGGGCGATGAAGTCGTGATTTCCGATATGAAGGAGTACCAGCACATGCGTGACATCCAGATTCGGTAGCCGCCACTGGTATCTCATAGTCAGTAGTCAGTAGTCAGTAATGCCCGTTAAGAGTTGAAGTGGTTTTTAGTTCTCATCCCGCAGGGATGGAGCAAAGTTAGCCGGTGGTCAGCGTCGCTTTGGACGCGCCACCACCGGATGCGAGTCAGTTCCAGATTTTCCCCACCCGGCCAGCCGCCGCCGTAGGCGGCGGCTAGCCGGGTGGGGGTGAGAAGGCAATCTTTCCCAGGGTTAAAACCCTGGGCTACCTGCCTTCCGCCCAGTTCCTGGGCTCAAATCCGCTCTTTTTTCAACTCTTAATTCAGATTACTGACTACTGCCTACAAATTGGCATGAATTTGGCACAACAAGACATTGAAAGAACGGGAGTTAAATATGATCCAGCTTGAAAATATTGAAAAAATCTATCGAACGGAAACGGTTGAAACCATGGCCCTGGCCAATATCAACCTGAATATCAACCAGGGGGAGTTCATCTCGATTATGGGGCCCTCCGGCTCGGGGAAAAGTACCTTGCTCAATGTGATGGGGCTTCTGGATGCCCCCTCGGGTGGGAAAGTAACGCTCAATGGGCGGTTTATTACGTCATATCGTGACCGCGATCTGGCATCAATGCGAAACGAGGAGATCGGCTTTATTTTCCAAACCTTCCATCTGATCAACGATTTAAGCGTGGTGGACAATGTCGAGTTGCCGCTGATTTACCGCAAAATGTCTGGGACCGAGCGCCGCCGGCAGGCCCTGGCTGCACTTGACCGGGTTGGATTGTCGGCGCGCACACATCATTTCCCTTCGCAGCTTTCTGGCGGTCAACAACAGCGCGTCGCCATTGCCCGCGCCATTGTCGGCAACCCAAAAATTCTGCTCGCCGATGAACCCACCGGAAACCTCGACAGCCAGATGGGTGATGAAGTGATGTCCATCCTCAAGCAACTCAATAGTTTGGAAAAAACCACCGTCGTGATGGTCACTCACGATCAGCGACAGGCTGAAAAAACACAGCGCATCGTGCGTCTGTTTGATGGCCGTCAGGTATTTTAGGAATAGGGTTCAGGGTTCAGGGTTCAGGGGGCAAAAAGGTTCATTGTACTTCTGTCGGTCTTTTTGCCCCTTTTGTCTTTTAGAGGAAAATCATCATGCTCAAAAATTATATAAAAACCGCATTGAAAGTGCTGCTTCGGCGCAAGTTCTTTACTTTCATCAGCTTATTTGGAATTAGCTTTACGTTGATTGTACTGATGGTCATTACCGCAATGGTGGATTATCTGGTGGCGCCAATGGCGCCTGACACCAAAGCTGATCGAATACTGGGAATTTACTTTTCTCAGATGACGGGCCCCGAAGCTCAATCCACCAGCCCTGCCGGGTACAAGCTCCTGGATAAGTATGCCCGGAATTTGCCGCACGTCGAATCCTTCTCGATTTGCACCATGATGCAACAGGTCAATGGGTTTCCCAATGGCGATAAGGTTCAGGCGTTTCTCAAACGGACGGATGGGAACTACTGGCGAATTTTTGATTTTCAGTTTCTCGAAGGCGGACCGTTTCTCGACGAAGACAACCAGAACGCGAATTTTGTGGCCGTGATCAATGAGGCGACGCGGCAAAAGTTTTTTGGTAATACCACAGCGGTTGGGAAGACGATGGAACTCGACGGTCAGCGGTTTCGCGTGGTTGGGGTGGTCACCAATGTCCCAATTACCCGACTCATTCCTTTTTCTGATGTCTGGGTACCGCTCACGACCGCCAAATCTGATAGTTATCGAAATGAACTGATGGGTGGTCACACCGGGGTGATTCTGGCTGAAAATGCCGCTGCCATTCCATTGATTAAAGCTGAATTTGATACCCGGATTCAGGCGGTTGAAATCCCAAACCCAAAACAATACACCGAATTTCTCAGCCGGGCGGAAACACTCTGGGAATTTGTTGCCCGAACCCTGACGGGGGACTATTCCTCCCGCGCCACCATGAAACTCCTGATGGCTGCCATGAGCTTTATGTTTCTGTTTATGTTGTTGCCGGCGATTAACTTAATCAACATCACCGTCAGTCGCATATTAGAACGCTCAAGCGAGATTGGCGTTCGCAAAGCATTTGGTGCTTCGTCTATGACGCTCATTGGCCAGTTTGTGGTGGAAAACGTGATCCTGACCCTGGTGGGCGGAATGCTGGGGTTGGTTGGATCGTGGCTGGTATTGCGTGGTATTTCGGAAAGTGGGCTGATTCCCTATGCCCAGTATCAAATCAACTGGCGGATTTTTCTGTATGGACTTGGGCTAGCGCTGGTCTTCGGCGTGGTTTCCGGGGTGTATCCAGCCTGGAAAATGTCACGCCTGCATCCGGTTGAAGCGCTCAAGGGAGGTGTCCGATGATCAAACAACTTATGAAACTCACCTGGAACCGGAAACGGGCCAATCTGTTGATTTCAATTGAGATATTCATTTCATTTTTGGTGTTGTTCGCTGTGGTGCTGATGGCTGGCGTGTATCTTTACAATTACCTGCAACCACTGGGGTTTGAATATGACAACGTGTTATGTGTTTCGGTTTCCACCAAAAACCGTTCCCATGATGCGAAAAGTGATGCCGCCGAGCGAGAACTCTTTCATCAACTTCAGCTATCCGCCCAGTCACTTGGTGAAGTCGAAAGCGTGGCGCTCTCCAATGTTGATCCGTTTGGCAATAGCCAGAATGTCTCGGGTTTTGAACGCAACGGACGGGAAATTCAGTACAGTTTGAGCCGGGTCACTGATGGGTACAAGGACGTGATGCGGCTGCAACTCATTGCCGGACGATGGTTTAACCGCGAAGACGATGGGTCGAAATTTCAGCCGGTCGTCATCAGCCAGCGTCTGGCGCGTGACGGATTTGGCACTGAAAATCCAATTGGGAAAGCGATTGAAAAACACAAAGACGGCACTGAATTGCGAGTGATTGGGATTTTCTCGGATTTTCGTCAGGACGGAGAGTTGTCTCCGCTGGAAAACTATGCTTTTTTCCGACAAGATGAAGCTAAAGAAGATGGCTTTCCGCTGACGATTTTTCTGATTCGCGTCCGGCCTGGAACTCCAAGGGCATTTGAAGAAAAACTCATCACTCAATTTCAATCGGTAGCCAAAGAATGGTCATTTGAGGCCCAATTTCTCGCCGATATGCGAGAGACAAAAATGAAAGTGTACCTTATCCCGCTGGCGGCAGCCGGCTCAATCGTGACGTTTTTAATGCTGATGGTGGCATTAGGGCTGATTGGCGTGTTATGGCAGAGCGTGACCCGGCGAACCCGCGAAATCGGGGTGCGCCGCGCCTTTGGTGCCACGGCTGGAAACGTCTATCTGCAGATTTTGGGCGAACTCCTTGCTGTAACCACGGTTTCACTGGTGGCTGGAGTAGCGGTGGTTGGGCAATTGCCGCTGATTGACATTTTTGGGTTTATCCAAGGTAAAGTGTTTATTTACAGCTTGTTAGCATCAATTGTGATAATGTATGTTCTGACACTGATGTGCGGTCTGTATCCAAGCTGGATTGCCACGCGGGTCCATCCGTCACAGGCACTGCACTACGATTAAAGTCAGTACCACCTGCGTAAGTGGGTGGGATTGTGTCTAAACGGACCCACCCGCTTACGCAGGTGGTACTGACTGTCCAAGCCCTCAGCCCTCAGCCCTAAAATATGATTCTCATTGTTGACGACGACCGTTCCATCACGACTTCGCTTGGGCTGTTGCTCAAACAGGCCGGGTATCCCGCGCAAAGTGCGGCTTCACCGGCGGAGGCACTGGAACGTCTGGCACAACAGGAATATCAGCTTGTGATTCAGGATATGAACTTTTCCCGAAAAACAACCGGGGAAGAAGGGCTGGCGTTGCTGCGTGAAATCAAAAGCCGTCGTCCGGGGTTGCCGGTCATCTTGATCACTGCCTGGGGGTCAATTCAGCTTGCGGTGGAAGGAATGCGCGCTGGCGCTGCCGATTTTTTAACCAAACCCTGGACCCATCAGCAGGTACTCCAGGCGGTAAAAACGGCACTTGGGTTGGCGGCGGTTTCGGTGCGAACTCTCGAACGGGTTCCAACCCGCGACGAGCTGGATGCCCAGTATGATTTTCACGACTTGATCGGACAGGATGCGAAATTACTGCGCATTCTGGATCTGGTCGGACGGGTCAGTGCCACTGATGCTTCAGCCTTGATTACCGGCGAAAGCGGCACCGGCAAAGAACTGATTGCCGAAGCAATCCACCGCAACAGTCGGCGCCAAAATGCCGCCTTTGTGAAAGTCAATTTGGGTGGTATTGCCGCCAGTTTGTTTGAAAGCGAGATGTTTGGGCACGTTCGTGGGGCTTTTACCGATGCGCGAACTGATCGGAAAGGCCGCTTTGAAATGGCCAATGGCGGAACGATATTCCTTGATGAGATTGGAGATCTGGATCCAAATTCGCAGGTGAAAATGCTGCGGGTGTTACAGGATCGAACCTATGAAGTGCTGGGTTCGAGCGTGACCCGCACGGTTGACGTGCGGGTCATTTCAGCCACCAATCGAAACCTGCCGGAACTGGTCGAGACCGGGATTTTTCGGGAAGACTTGCTCTATCGGCTCAATTTGATTGCGATTCATTTGCCCTCATTACGCGAACGACCTTCAGATATTCCGCTGCTGGCCCAGCATTTTGTCCAAAGTATGGCCCGTGTGTATCGTCGGAGTGAGCTTTCAATCAGTGATGCGGCCTTAAACTGGCTTCAAACTTTGAACTGGCCAGGAAATATCCGCCAGCTCAAGCAAGTGCTGGAGCGAACCATTTTGATTACCTCGAAAGACACGCTCGACGTCGAAGATTTTGCCGTTCCGGTTCAAATGGAATCCAAAGAGAAGGGAAAAACCACGTTGCCCGAAGTCGGGTCAATGACGCTCGACGACATCGAAAAAGCCATGATTGTAAAGACCATCAAGCACCACGGCGGCAACCTGACCAAAGTCGCTGAGGCGCTTGGGTTAAGTCGTCCGGCGCTGTATCGAAGGCTTGAAAAGTTTGGGATCCAGGTTTGAAAAAACAAGGGTTTCGGGTTTCGGGTTTCGGGTTTTCGAAGAGGGCGCGGTTCAAAGCAACAGCGCCCTTACTTTTTGTCACCTTGTCACCTTGTCATTCTGTCACCTTGTCATATTCATATCCTTCAAAGAAATTGGACAGCGACAGATGATTTTCCTCTGTCGCTTTTTTGTCGTCAGGGTACACAATGAACCCTGAACCCTGAACCCTGAACCCCGAACCCTAACTGCTTTTATGTCCCTTAGATTCAAATTTCTCCTCTATCTCATCATTGCGCATATGTTGTTTGCGGTGATTGGTGCGCGAGTTTTTTCAAAATATGGGTTATGGGTTTTTGCCGTGGAAGGGGTGTTTGTGATTTCCCTGGTGATTGGGCTGCGGCTGGTGGGAGAGTTATTCAACACCCTGAATTTGATTAGATCGGGTGCGCAATTCATTAAAGAACGAGACTTTACGACCAAAATTCGGGAGGTTGGACAGCCTGAACTCGATCAACTGGTGGCGGTCTATAACCGGATGATTGACTCGCTCAGGGAAGAGCGATTGCGGCTTCAGGAAAATAACTACTTTTTGGAAAAGGTGTTGTCGGCATCGCCTTCCGGGATTTTGACCCTCGACTTTGACAACCGGATCTCAATGGTCAATCCCGCCGCCGAGCGATTGTTGCAAGCCGAGAAATCAACCCTGGTTGGGCTGTCTCTGGAGGCAGTTGATTCGAGTTTTGCCAGAGAGCTTGGGGAATTGAAACCCGGAGAGGCACGTGTCATCCCCTATCTTGGCCGCCGAAAAGTGAAATGTCACAAGTCAGAGTTTATTGATCGAGGATTCCCGCGCCATTTCATTCTCATGGAGGAACTGACCGAAGAACTTCGTCAGACGGAAAAAGCCGCCTACGAAAAACTGATTCGGTTAATGAGCCATGAAGTCAATAACACGATTGGCGCGGCAAATTCGCTCCTCCATTCCTGTTTGAACTATCAAGATCAGCTCCGACCCGATGACCAGAAAGATTATGGAATGGCGCTCCAGGTGGTCATTGACCGAACCGATCAACTCAATGCTTTTATGCGGAGTTTTGCCGATGTGGTGCGGCTCTCACCACCAAAACGTGAATTGTGCGAAGTAAAAGTATTGTTGGAAACTGTCGCCCGGCTTCTCAAAGCCGAGTGCGACAGGCGCGGAATCGTGGTGAAATGTGAAATCGAAGATCAACCGGATCGGGTCAGCCTGGATCGTGGGCAAATCGAACAGGTACTGGTCAACCTGATGAAAAATGCAGTTGAGGCAATAGGGGAAACCGGTCAGATTACGATTCGAACAGGCTACAACCTGGGTCGTCCGTTTGTGACGATTGAAGATACCGGCGCCGGATTTCCTCCCGAAGTGAAAGCCAATTTGTTTTCACCGTTTTTCAGCACGAAAGAGCATGGGCAGGGAATTGGACTCACGCTGGTTCAGGAAATTCTCGACAACCACGGGTTTGATTTTGCATTGGAAAGTGAACCGGGCAGTCCAACCCGATTCACTATTTTTCTGAGCCCGAAAGCACTTTAGGGTTTGGGGTTCAGGGTTCAGGGTTCAGGGTTCAGGGTTTTCGAAAAATCACCTTGTCACCTTGTCACCTTGTCACTTTGTCACTTTGTCACTTTGTCACTTTGTCACCTGAAACCAGACTCCGCTTGCCAAAGGGCGGCGAAATGCGTTAAACCTAAGTCTCGCTTTTTCTACACGCAAAAACCCTTTCAATTATCCTGTTCCCTGGCTGTTTTCAACTTTGTCGGTCTGACAGTAAACCCCAGCCCTGGTGTTTTTCTGGCGGATATGCACGCATCGAAGCGGTCAGGAAGTTCACCCCGACGTCTCAAACAAGCAGCATTTGACCTTTGAATCTGGAGGACACCTCACATGGCGGCCAAAGACGCCCCCCCTCAATCCGGACATGCGCAGCCAATGCGTGCCAACCTGCAAGGTGCTCGCTTGCACCGGGCCAGTTTTATCGGCGCTAACCTCTCTGGAAGCAACCTGAGTCACGCTGATCTGACCGAAGCCAGGCTCATGAAAGCCAACCTGTCATCAACCAATCTGGCTGGAACGAATCTCACCCGGGCTGACCTTTCTGAAGCCCAATTTCATGCGGCGATTCTCTCTCAGGTTCAACTGACTGATGCGAATTTAAGTCATACCAATTTTGACGAAGCGAATCTTTCTGGAGCCGACTTGGCTGGGGCCAAATGTCCAACAGCCATTTTTAACCGGGCACAAATGGGAAAGATCAAGGCCAGTGGCGCCAATTTTGATCAGGCCCAGTTTGCCGGTACAGTCCTTGATCAGGCTGATTTGCAAGGGGCGAGGCTGACCCAGGCCAACCTGACCCAGGCATCGCTGGAAGGCGCCGATTGTCAACAGGCCAATTTGTCCGGAGCAAAGCTGGACGGGGCCGCGCTCGCCTATGCTCAGTTCAATCAAGCCAACCTGAGCCAGACCTCGTTGGTGGGTGCCAATTTGCACAAAGCCAACCTGTCTGAAGCCAATTTCGAAGGCGCTTTGCTCACTCAGGCACGGTTGGATGAAACAAATTTGACCCAGGCCACGCTGACCCAGGCGACGCTGGATGGCGCCAGTGCCAATCAGTCAATGTTGTCTGGCGCCAACCTGACCGGGGTTAAAGCGACTGGCGCTTCGCTGGTTGAAGCCATCTTGGAAGGCGCCAACCTGACTGGGGCCACCTTTTCTGAAGCGAACCTTTCAAAGGCGAATCTCAAAGACGTGAATTTGACGGGTGCCACTCTGGCACGAACCAACTTGACCGGAGCTGATCTGACGCGTGTCATTTTAGCCAATGCCCGGTTGCATTCCGCCAATCTGTCACAGGCCAATTTGCAACAGGTTCAGGCCGCTGGGGTTGATTTATCCGAGGGGATCCTCAATGAAGCCCAGGCCGCAGGGTCAGTTTTTGACCGTGCGATCATGATCAATGTGCAGGCGGCCAAAATCAATTTACAGGGCAGTTCACTCCAGCAAGCAAACCTGGAAAAAGTCAATTTTTCACAGGCCCAACTCGGCCAGGCCAATCTGGACGGTGCCAATCTCAATCAAGCCAATTTGGAAAAGGCACAGGCGCCAAATATTCACTGCACAAGCGCGAAAATGACGGATATGGTGGCCACCGGAGCTGATTTCAGCGGCGGCAATTTTGAAGGTGCCGACCTGTCAGGTGCTGAATTAGCTGAAATCAACGCTCAAAATGCCTGGATGGCCGAAGCGCAACTCATTTGTGCCAATCTGGCAGGTGCGAACCTGCAAAATGTGAACTTTGCCGGTGCCGATCTTTCTGGGTGTAGCTTGGTCGGTGCCAATCTGGCGGGTGCGAATTTATCGGGTGCTTCGTTGGAGAAAGCCGATTTAACTGATTCAAGTTTGGAAAATGCCATTTTGGCCGGAGCCAACCTGGAAGACGCCAATCTGTCTGGGGCCGATATGAACGGGGCTGATTTCTTTGGCGGGGACGCCACCTGGGAACCGCCACCTCCGCCACCGGCCCCACCGGTTGCTGAAATTCCACCTCCGATGGAGCTTCAGCCTGATGTCGAGACGGCTCCAACTTTAAGTGGTCAAGAACCGGTCATCCAGGCGGTTGTCGTCGAAGAGGCCCCACTTGATCTTGAACCACCCTCCCTTGAAGAAATGGAGGTTCAGGCTGTTGAGCCTGCCACTCGGGACATGCACGCTGAAATAAAGCCCGCGGAGCATACCGAACCCAACACCATTGATATTGAGACCAAGGTGACTCAGGAAGTTGAAGGGGTTGAAATTGCCATTGACTCGACTTCACCAGTGGTGCCCGAAGCGACTGAAATTTCTTTGGAAAGCGGATTCCAGCCATCAGAAACCGAACCGCCCCAACCATTGACCGAATCAGCCGAAACGGTTGAGGTGCGGCTGGTCGAACCAGCGGAAATTGACCTTGGTGCTGAGTTCCAACCCAATCCGCAACCAGTTGAAGCTCCTTCCCCAACCAAGACAATTCCGCTCAAAGGCGCCACCAATGTCCTGGGCAGCAGCCAGGAAATTGATGAGGAAGACATGATTGAGGCGCAATTTGAGCGGATTCAAATGAAAACCACCCCGAAGATCTCCGGCGCCAACCGAAAATTTACCCAGGTTGACATGGATCCGGCGGAGGCAAAGAAGATTGCGGGTGATTTAATCCGAGTCCTGTTCCAGTCAAACCGTGGGCCAATTCTCGAAGGGCTGCGGCGAGGGACATTTAGCGACGCCATCAAAGCCGAAATCAGCAAAGCGAAAAAGGAGTATGAAAAGCGCGTTCCGCGTGCCTCTCGTCAGGACTTCTTTAAACAGGAATTGGAAGAACAACTCCGACACATGAAGGAATCTTCGAGATGAATTGAGGCCCGGGGACCGAAGAAAGCGGTCATATTAGAAAATAGTCAAGTTATTGAACCCAGTGAAGGTAGTGAACCATTGACCACTGACCACTGACCACTGACTACTGACTACTGACTACTGACTACAAGCTGGCATAACAGATTTCCACCCAAAGCCTGATACCAAACGAGGAAACCCATGCCCCACGACTTGCGGCTTTCCGTCGCCAACGAAAACAGGTCGCGCCGCCATCCTGCCTGGTTGTTTGGGGTTGCCTGTCTGGTTGCTCTTTCGATTGCCGTCGCCTGTACGACCACGTCGTCATCCCAATCAGAACTGGTTGTCTTTGTGGTTGAAAATTCGGCTCAATTGCGGGGCAGCGCCAGTCGGGAAGGATTTCAAGCCAATCTCAAAACCTGTCTTGATACCTTTCCAAAAAATCGGTTTGAGTCACACTTGATACTCTTTGGCAGTTACGCTGAACGAATTGCCCCGGCAACGCTCACCCAACTGACTGGCAAATCTCACCATGTGGATTGTACCGCCGGGTTGGGAATGGCAGTCCAAGCCGTGAAAGGGCAGCCTCAGCGGTCAAAACGGGTTATTCTGGTAACTTCTGGAAAACAAAATGTAAACACCGATGAATGGATGACCCTGACCCAGGCTGGAATGGATCAGGTTTCCCCCAAACCTACCTCTCAAACCCAGGTTCCCGAAATCGCCCGCCAATTTGCAGTTGAGTTATGTCGCCAGTTACATTGCCCGCTTTACATCGTTGCGATTGGTCCGAATCAGGAGTCAGATTGGCTGCGTGAACTGGCCCAGGCCGCCAACGGAAAAATTGCCGCTTCTGGCATTTTGGAGCTGGTGGTCAGTCGCGTTCCATTTCGCAGCCACCTGTTTCAGCAATACCTGTATTCGGTTGACGGACTAACCACTCCGAAACAAACCAAACAGGTCCAGGGATATTTCAAGCAACTGGCGCAACCCATATCTTCCGCACCAGACATTGGGCTTGGGGCCTTTGGGGGAACCGTGGCCTTGTTGGTTCTGGTTCACTCACTTCGAAAATTTCCAGGACCCGGTGATCTTGAATATTTTGAAGTGATTGAAGGGACACCGATGTATCTGGCAACAGGCATTGAAAACACCATGGCCCTCCAAAATAGCCAGATGACCAATCTGGCTACCTCGGTTCAGGTGTGTCGTGGCGCTGAAATGGCTTCGCTGGGCGTTGTCTATCGAACTCGAAGTGTGCACGTGCTTGGGTATTTGCAGTGTAGCGATTATGATCAGTTGCCTGGGCTGACCAAACAACTGGTTTTGCTGGATCCACGCCGGATCGGAGAAGGATTGTACACGGCGGCCAAAGGTCACCCTGAAGATCCAGACACCATGAAAGCCGTGAATTTGAGATTGGCTTGCAAATCACCAGATATTGACCGAATTCAACAAACGCTTCAGCTTGTAAACCAAACTGGTGTGGCGCCGGGTGAGGATCTGGTGTACACCAAACTGTGTCTGGCATTTCACCAGGAACTTGCCGAAGCTTTAGGGCCTCGGCAAACGCTCTTTTGGATCCTTCCGCAGACTGGGGAGGAAACCGAGGCAAAAATTGGTGATCAAATTTATATTGGGCCGTTGCAATTAACTCTGGAAGACATCATCAATCTTGAGGAAGGGTATCCGCTCAAAGCTGCTATTACGTTGAAGTACCATCGCCCCGCGTCTGGGATCAATCCAAAGCGCTGGTTGCCGGTTCGACTCCAGGCCGCTTTACGGCTCCGCGGAGCACGCCGCCATGTCTTACACAAGTTTACTGAAACGTGACAGGTGTTTCAGGCTTGGGGCTGAGGGCCATACACGCCAGGATAAGAAAACAAAGTCCGATCTGGACAAGGGGACAAGGAGACAAGGAGACACGGAGACACAATGGATCGCTTCATTTCCCCGCACCCAATCGGAACTCATTCACATTTACAAACTCCGTGGAATTGTCTCCGTGTCTCCGTGTCTCCCCTTCTCCTTGTCTCAAACACACTCAACTTTCCTTATCCTGGCGCTTATGAGGCTGAGGGCTTGGGATCCAATACCTTCCAGTCACCAAGACAAAACCAGATGTGCTTTACCAATCTTAACGAGAAGAAATCGAGGGAACTATGGCACCGGAAATAACTGAGAAAATTTGGCATAATGGCGTTTTTATAAATTGGGAAGATGCCCGCATTCACGTCATGTCACATGTGATTCATTACGGTTCTTCGTTGTTTGAAGGAATCCGGTGTTACCACACACCAAAAGGGCCACAAATTTTCCGACTTTCAGAGCACATCCGACGCTTGTTTGACTCCTGTCGAATCTATCGAATGGATATTCCGCATTCGCAACAGGAATTGATCAATGTGTGTACTGATATTGTACGGGTCAATCACATGGAGGAATGTTATGTCCGCCCGATTGTGTTTCGCGGATATGGCACCTTTGGGGTGAATCCGTTCCCCGCACCGGTTGAAACCTACATTGCCTGCTGGCCCTGGGGGCCCTATTTGGGATCAGATGCCCTGGAAGAAGGTGTTGACGTATGCACCTCGACCTGGTCGCGCATGTCCCCAAACACGCTGCCGACGACCGCCAAAGCCGGTGCCAATTACATGAACTCACAACTGGTCAAAATGGAGGCCATCGTCAATAAATATGCCGAAGGAATCGCACTTGATCGCTTTGGCTATGTGAGTGAAGGCAGTGGGGAGAATATCTTCCTGGTGCGGGATGGTGTGGTCCATACCCCGCCTTCGCATGCTTCAGTGTTGCCAGGCATTACCCGTGACGCCGTCATGACGCTTTGCCAGGAAATGGGCATTCCCCTCAAGGAACGCAATATTTCACGTGAAGAACTCTATATCGCCGATGAAATTTTCCTGACTGGGACCGCTTGTGAAATTACTCCAATCCGAAGCATAGACCGCATCAATGTCAATAATGGGCAGCGTGGGAACATCACCGCCAAATTACAGGAACGGTTCTTCGGCATTTTTAACGGAGAATATGAAGACCGGTACGACTGGCTGACCCCGGTCAACAAATGATGGATTCGTTACCTGTTTTGAGGTCTGAAATAGAAAACTGTCGCCAGTGTCCGCGGTTGGTTGCGTGGCGGGAACAGGTGGCGGCTGAAAAGGTGGCCCGGTTCCGCCACCAAACCTATTGGGGAAAGCCCGTGCCGGGGTTTGGCGATCCACAGGCTCGATTGGTCGTGGTTGGATTGGCGCCCGCCGCGCATGGTGGAAACCGGACTGGACGAGTCTTTACCGGTGACAAAAGCGGAGACTGGTTGTATCGGGCACTCCATAAAGCCGGGTTTGCCAATCAAGCGACGTCAACCGATGCCAGGGATGGGTTAATCCTCACTGATTGCTATATCGGAGTCGTCGTCCGATGTGCACCGCCCGATAACAAACCCACACCTCTTGAAACCGAAACCTGCCGAACATTTCTTGCGCGTGAGCTAAAGCTGCTTGAATCAACCCAGGTGATTCTGGCACTTGGGAAATTTGCCTTTGACAATGTAGTGAAAATCTTGAAATCCCAGGGGCTCACCGTCCCCCAACCTGTCCCCCACTTTGGACACAATCGGGGGTATCATCTGGGAACAAAAGACCAGCCCCTGTTCCTGATTGGGTCGTACCACCCAAGTCAGCGTAATACTTCAACCGGATTTTTGACCGAACCGATGTTTGATGAAGTCTTTTCCACGATCAGAAGCCATCTTGGCGACACGGTGACACAATGACAGGGTGACACGATTCCTCGTTATATGCATCAAGCGAAGGATTTGAGGCCCGCAGGGTCGTCATCGGGTATAGAATTTCAGATAAAGAAACCACGAAACACACGAACTACACGAAAAAGAAAGCCAAATTTTTCAATGGTTTCTGAACGATGATCACCAAAAACACCAGGGCAATATTTATCTGAAAAACTATAGCTGTGGTGCGAAGCCCATAAGCGCCAGGATAAGGAAACAGAACCCGATCTGGACAAGGGGACAAGGGGACAATGGAATTTTTTCATCCCTCATCCTTCATCCCTCATCCCTTGAAAGAGCCCCGAAACCCCGGTGGTATGATATTTCCATCCGACTCCCCAAACATCACTTGTTTGCTGGTTCAAAGTTCGCACGCCTTGGCTCGAAAACTCATCGCCGCTTGTCTTCACTTTTCCCAACCACTCTCTTTCGCGACGAGTGGGAGCTGTTTGTACAAAATCTAGGCTCACGCAGGCGGTACTGACCTTATTCCTTGCCGCCGCGGGCAACCAGCAGATCAGCTTTCTGGTTGTGGAGCAGGATGCTTGCCCACCCCAGTGGTGTCATCCGGGTGGCGTCGCGATGGTTGATGTCCGCCCCGGCATCAAGCAGCAATTCAATGCCTTTGGGATTATCCATCGAATTGGCGGCGTACACCGAAAGCGCGGTTCGTCCCTGGATGTCCAGTCGCGTGACATCAGCGTTGGCTTTAAGCAGCAGTTCGATCATTTCCGGAGAGCGTTCAGCGGCAACATGCAGCGGCGTCAACTGGTTTTCATAGACTTCATTTGGATCACAGCCTTTGCTGAGAAAGTACTGCACGAGTTCATACCGGCCACTGACGATTGACCACCGGAGCGGTGTCATCTGTTGATAGGAAACTTCAGAGCGCGGTAAGACCCATCGGATATCAATCCGAGCGCCGGCATTGACGAGCATTTCCACGGTTTCGAGCGATGAAAATCGAATGGCCACGTTGAGTGGCGCCGTCCGGTCAATAGCCTGTGGGTTGAGCACCGCACCATTGCGGATCAATTCGCCTAACGTACCAGTTTCATTGGTGCGAATCGCTTCAATCAATGGATCCGGACGTACAATCGACGTTGGGGGGTCTTGTATGGTTTGCGCCGTCATGGACGGCATACCCAAAAAAAGCGTACCAAGTACCAGAACAGTTATCAAAACAAGGCGAGTCATCACAAATTCCTCAAACGTGAAAAATGATTCGGCAGCCTGGACTGGCCGCCTGTTCCTCAATCGCTTGACAACCATAGATGATAAAAGACTAAATGTGAACCTCCTGCGAAAGTGTAGAGGGCTATCTGGTGCAAGAATTGATACTTTTTTAGCTCAGGCCAAACCCCCAGCCCGAAAAATCAGGCGCCCAAAACTCACCCCAAAAAATCCCAACGCACCAGCTCAATCAAACTGGAATAAAAGTTCTTATTCCTTATTTAAAGTGCCAATACCTTCAGAATTGATCCCTGCAAAATCAGACTCGCTATCTCACCTGAGCGATATTCTTTGGTTTGGGTATAAATTTGAACGATTATGGGCACAAGTGTTCATCCTGAGTATGAGCAAGAACGACTCAAAGCGCTTCGTCGCTTTGATATTCTTGATACCCCGCCAGACGGTGCCTTTGACCGGATCACGGCATTGGCGGCACGTTTGTTTCATGTTCCAATTTCAATTGTGAGTTTGGTTGACCATGACCGGATCTGGTTTAAATCCCGGCAGGGACTCGATGTCCAGGAAGTGAACCGCGATTTGGGGTTGTGTGCCTCGGCCATTCTTTCCAAAGAGGTATATTCGATCACCAACGCGATTGAAGATCCCCGCTCGCTGGCCAACCCCCTTGTGGCTGGATCCATGGGATTCCGGTTTTATGCGGCAGCACCGTTGCGAACCAATGATGGCTACAATTTAGGCACCCTGTGCGTGATTGACGGTAAACCACGTCATATTTCGGAACCTGAAAAAATGCTCCTGCAGGAACTGGCTGAAGTCGTCATGGATCAAATGGAGTTGCGGCTCAATGCCCGCCGGCAGGCGGTTGAAGAGGAACGTCGCCGATATAGCGAACTGGAACGCCTCTATCAGAAAGAACAGGAGGTGCTCAAACAACTCCAGCACCTCGATCACCTCAAAACGAATTTTATGCTGGTCACCTCGCATGAAATGCGAACCCCGCTGACAGTTTTGAGTGGCTATACTGAAATGCTCTCGGAAGGGTTACTCGGAGAATTGGAACCGATTCAGAAAAAAGCCCTGGATTCCTGTCATCGAATGGTTGAGCGACTCAACCTGAATTTCAACAAAATTCTTGAGATGGTAAAACTCTCAGAAGGCAGACTGCCGCTCAATGTTCGAGAAGTTGACATTTCTGGGATTCTCAGCCAGGGGCTTCTGGAGCTTGAACCGTTTATTGAACGTCGCAACCTGAGCGTAGTCAAGGAGATCCCTGCTCTGAGCCTCGCCGTAGTTGATCCAGAAAAGATCCACCTTGTCTTTCTCAATTTGTTCCAGAACGCCATTAAATACACCCCTGATGGCGGCACCATCACGGTACGGCTTGAACTCGCGGCAGATGGATATCAGGTTGCAATTACAGATACCGGAGTTGGAATCCACCCCTCAGAACTAAACCAGATTTTTGAGTTATTTTATACCACTGATGACCTGTCCACCCATCAATCCGGGACTTTTGAATTCCTGACCCATGGCACCGGGCTTGGCCTGGCAATTGCCAAAAAGCATATTGAAGCCCACGGCGGACGCATCTGGGCTGAATCAAATGGACCCGGTCAGGGAAGTTGTTTCAACGTCTGGTTCCCCGGCCTGCTCAAAAACTAAAATCAGTTCAGGTCAGCCGGAAGGCCCTGATCCGCACACCAACCTCAATCCAAAACCTTAAATTCCGAACCTTGTGGTTCAAACTAGATCTGGGCAATTTGACTGGAATATGGTCTAATCCAGGGACAACCAGGCCATATTCATCTCTCGCTCAGAGAATATGACCCAAATTGACTTCGGAACCCTTTCCAAATCTCATCTCAAACTGCTCGTTCTCGGTCCAACCATTGATGCCATTCGCCCGCTTGGGGCGCTCCTGCTGGAGTATTTCTGGATGGTCGAGTTGCTCGAATACTCGACGCTTCACAAATCGGTTGCTCATCCCGAAGTCGGGATTGTCCTGGTGGACCGGCCTGATTCTGATTCCGTACCCTGGCTCTTTGACCGCATTCAAAAACAATTTGGGAATCTGGCACTGGTTTTGGTGGTCTGGCCGGAACAGGAATCAAGCGTGGCCCAACTGTGGGAAGCTGGACAGATTGTGGACTATGTCTATCAGGATCGTCCGTACCGATTGATATCCGCGCTGCGCCGGATTGAACGTGACGTTATGCCGCTCACCCGTTCCAGACGGGACGCCAGGCCAGGAAAACCCCAACGTCAGAGTGAAGAGAGATTCAGGAAAATCTTTCATTCGAGCCCGGTTGCCATTGCCTTGCTGTCGTTGACCGATTCCAAAGTGATGGATGTCAATCCGGCATTTTTGAAAATGTGCGGCTACACCCGTGCGGAAGTGGTTGGTCGTCCGCCGATTGAACTCAACCTGTGGATCAACCTTTCAGACCGGGAGCACCTGCTCCAGGCCATCAGCACTGGAAAAACGCCAGTTCTGATTGAGACTCCGTTTCGGTCAAAGTCCGGTGAATTTCGGCAGGCGTCAGGTGCCGTTGACCTGGTTCATTTGGATGAAGGCCCCTGCCTTCTCGCCATGTTTTATGATGTGACCGAGCGCCGGATGCGAGAAGGCCAGATGCAATTGCTTGAGTCAGCGGTGCTGAACTCACTCGACGCCATTTTTGTTCTGGAACCGCATCCTGACAACCCACGCGATATTCGGATTGTGTTTGTCAACGAAGCCTTTACTCGCTTGACCGGCTACAGCCGCGAAGAAGCCCTGGGGCAGAGTCTGGCCATGATGCACGGTCCCAAAACCGATCTGAACGAAGTGGCCCGGATTCGTGCCATTCGCCTTGCTGGGAAACCGTTTTCAACCGAACTGATTCATTACCGAAAGGATGGAACTCCATTTTGGTGTGAAGCCAGTTGCATCCCCGTTTTTGAGCCGGAGCAAAACCTGCGGCGGTGGGTTTTATTTCAACGGGAAATTACGGAACGGAAAGAATACGAAGCGAAATTGCAGGAACTCAACCGGCATTTGATTGACACCCTGGAACGCATTTCAGATGGCTTTGTCGCCTTTAATAGCGACATGGAAATTACTTACGCCAATAAAGTCGCTGAAAATTTGACTGGTATTCCACTTGAGAAATTATTAGGCCGAAATTTATTGATCTATTTTCCACAGGCGACCAACAATTTTTTCCACATCAATTATTTGACCGCACTCCGCGAACAGCGTCCGGTTCACTTTGAAGCGTTTTCCGAAATTTTCCGGGGCTGGTACGAAGTGCATGCCTATCCATCGGCCAATGGTCTTTCAGTATTTTTCAGAGACATCAGCGAACGGCATCGCCTCGAAGCAGAATGCCGCAAAACCGCGCATCTTGAATCGCTGGCCGACCAGGTCGGGGAAGTTGCCCAGGAATTTGAACTGGTGCTGACCCGGATGCAGGCCAGCGTCCGCCACGTCCAGGAACTGACCGAGGGGCTCCCGAAAGTGACCAAACCGATGGAACTGCTCGTGGAAACCAGTCACCAGACGACTCATCTGGCCGAACGCCTGCTGGTCTTGTCTCAGGAGCGAACCCCGCCTGAGACAAAGGATGAACCATTTCCGCCAATCAACGAGTAATCGGTAACGGTGTCAGGGTCGAAGAAAGTTGTTTTTGTATCTGAATCTGGCTCAGACGCGCCCTGGTCTCTGGGGAGTCCTGGACCTGCAAGGCTTCAGTCAGGGCCGCTGCCGCCAGAGAGAATTTGCCCTGCCGTTCATAAATCGTGGCCAGTAAGGTATAGCCTTCGGCGGGAAGCCGCTTCCCAAATCGTCCAGGAATGTCAGTCAGCCACCGTTCGGCATCGGCTAATTGTTGGGATACAAGGGCATGTTGCGCAAGTTCCAGCCGGGGCTCAATGTAGTCAGGGGCAAGTCGCGTGCTCTGACGATAGGCTAATTCCGCAGTTTTCCGGTCGTTGTCGCCATCTTTTACCCGGCCCAGCCAATACCAGTATTCTTCGTGGAAAACATCAGCGGAAAGAGCGGAAATAATATAAATCTCAGCTTCCCGTGGCCGGTTTGTATGCACAAACAATTTGGTCAAATTGACCAATGTCGGTAAATCAGGTTTTCTCCGAAGCGATTCAAACAAAATTGGTTCTGCCCGGGCATACTCTTTTTTTTCCACCAATATCTTTCCATAGAAACTCAGCAATTCGGAGTCCGAAAAGCCCTGCTTAAGTGCCTGTTCAAGTGGGATTCTCGGATCTTGATTGGTTTTTTCATACAGTTTCGTCAAGGTAAAAAAATAACTGATGAGCGGTTTATTATGTCTGACGATAAGGTCCAGGGTGTGTTGTGCTGCCTGGTATTCACCCCGGTCAATTTGCTCGCTGGCAAGGGAGGCCAGAGCAAACCGTTCAGTTGGAAAATGGGCAACTGTATGAGTCCACAACGAGAACCCATCTTTCCAAACCGGTACATAGTGAAGTGTTACGACCGCCAAAACCACAACCACCGTTGCAGTCACGGCAGTGGAAATCAATGGCCGAAGTTCGCGTAATCCCATCGCCAGGGGAAAGATCAGCCCGATCAGGGCGACATAGAGGTACCGGTCGGCATGAATCAAATTGGTTGGCACCAGGTTCAGCATGGGAGACAGGAATAGGAAAAACCACCCGCATCCAAACAAAATATCGTGTTTTCGATTCCACTGTTTCCAAAGTGAAGCCAGTATCACTCCCAGGAATCCCAACCCAATCACTAGATATACCCACTTGACGGTTGCTTCCGGGTAACGGGGACATAACTGAAGCGGCCAAAAAGTGTGCAGAATATAAAAGCCGCAATCGTTGACAACACCTTTGATCGAGACCAACAGGCTATATGAATCACCATGCTTGGCCCCTTGAATATATTGAGCTTCAATGGCCATCCAGGCAAAAAACAGGCTCAGTGCCACAAAGGGAAGGTATCGAACCCAGACATTTCGGGTCATTGGCCGCCGCTCATACAGATCAACCAGGAAAAAAACCGCACAGAGCGGCACCCACTGGGCTTTTGAGGCCAAAGCACCGGTATACATCAGCAAACAGCCCAGATACCAGACCATGAACTGTCGTTTTTGTGAAACGGAACGATCCGATGCGGGAAGAGCGGCAATTTCCTGGAAGCGCCGATACATCCATAAAGCACAAAAACCGAAGGCGGCTGACAGCACGTCTTTGCGTTGAGCCAGCCACACAACGTTTTCAACTCGGGTTGGATGTATCGCAAAAACCAGCGACACCATCCAGGCTACGGACTGGCTTTGGACCAGTTCATGGAAAAAAAGAAACACAAAGGCGGCGGCTATCCAGTGGAGAAGAATGTTTGTTCCTCGATAGCCAGCCGGGTCTGTTCCCCATAACCACCAGTCAAACATGTAGGAAATGCGGTGCAGTGGGTTGTAATTGATAAAATAGTGCGTTTGAAAAATGCGCTGGATGTGCTCCCAATCAATCACCCGAATCGCCCGATCAGCCAAAATGTAATTGGTGGAGTCGTATTCAAGCATCGCATACTCACGCGAAATCCAAAACACCGCTGTAATCAAACCGCCAAGCACCAGGGTCGCGATTAGCCCTGGGTGGACGCGTGGCTCAGCCTGAGAAGTCGTCTGATGAGATTGAATTCCGCGAAAATTGAGTCGCGTGAATAAAGCGTTGAGTCGGTTGTCTGACAATGGGTGCGCTCTCCAGGGGAAAAATAGTTGTATCGTGCCGCGTGAACCAACTATATCAACCTCACCCGATTGTCAAAACGCAAAATTCAATTCACAACGGAATGCTTTGGAGAAAAGACCCGAATTAGTGCTTTCCGACTTCAATCAATTCAGACACATTGCCAAACGGATCAAGAAAGGTGAGTGACCGCCCTGAGCCACCGGTTCCAGATTTGGTATTTGTACCCTTGCTGGTTACTCCATTCGAGAGAATTTGACCTTTTGCCTGCTGGAGTGCCTGCGTTGCCAGATCAAATTGATCCGTTTCAAACACCACGGTGTTGAACGCCGCGCCTTGTTTGGGTTTGTATTCCACCGGTCGAATCCCTGCCCGGTAATGCAGCATAAAGGCAAAGCTTTTATCTGAATGGCCGAGCGGCAAATCCAGCGGAAGGTATTTTTCGCTTCGAACCTGAAACCCCAAAACTTCAGTATAGAACCGACGCGCCGATTCCATCTCCGGAACGGTAAATCCAAAGTTATACAGGCGTGGTTCCTGAAAAGGCTCGACTTTGACGATTGTCTGGTGCATCAAGGAGATCGAGCGCCCAAACGGATCCACAATCGAAATGGCATTGCCGACGCCTTCTTTTCGGGGGTGCTTTTCAGCGAATTGAACCTTGAGTGATTTCATTCGGGCAATTGCCTGGTCGAGGTCGTTGACCTGGAGTGTAAACGAAGCATCGGTATCAGTCGGGCTGGTTTTACGGAGTTTCTTCACCCGGTTGAGCACCAGTTTGACTCGTTCATTGGTTTCCAGGAGAACAGAATTGGGAAAACCACTCCGGTCTGCAACCTGGAAGCCGAGTTGAGTGGTGTAAAACGCGAGGGCTTTCCCCATGTCAGTGACATTGAGCTTGACGGCATGGGTTCGAATAATCGGAGTCTGGCTGGTTGCGAGTGAGACCCCGCTGGTCTCGTGATTTCGTTGATTGGTTAAGATTCCAGCCTGAACGAGCCAGAAGAATGCCCAGAGAATTGCAAATCGCTTCATACTCAACACCTTGTGGGGAATGGATTGGAGTGCCTGGGTTTTCAGTTTCCAACTCCCAAGTATCCCCAACTCTGGGCTGGCTGGCTGTGCGAAAATTGCTTTTTTCATCTTCTCAAGCAAGGGAAGACACTGTGTGCGGCGAGCATCCAAAGTGGCGTTTAAAAAGGCGGGCAAACGAACTCGTATTTTCAAAGCCCACGGCAAAGCAGACGTCGGTGACAGTGTGACAACGAGTGGCAAGGAGTTGTCGGGCATGATGGAGCCGGACAGTCGTCAAATATTGATGAGGCGTCTGGTGAAACACTTCGGCAAACAATCGTAAGAAATGATGACGCGACAGGCAGCCAGCCCCTGCTATATCGGTCAGCGAAATTGGTTCCGCATAGCAGGCTTCGATAAAATCGCGTGCTCGATAGAGTCGCTTGAATAACTCCAAACGGGTTGCGCGCCGAACCATTGGCAGCTTTTCAATTTCCTGCTGAATCTGGGTGTGTTGCCATAGCAACCGTTCGATCAAACAATGATACTGCTCATCCAGCCAGCTTTGGGGAAGGTCGTTGGTTTGAACCTTGTGACGAAGGCCGGATAAAACGGGTGAAATCAAAGCATCGGCCTGCCGTCGGTGCTGAAAAAAGGGTTCCGGATGCGGCAAGTGGGTGTTGTCCGGGTGGTCAACCAGCCAATCAGCCTGGTGGCGAAAAACGCTCAAGACTTCCTGAGCGAGGTCATCCCGAAAGAAAACACAAAACGATTCCACAATTTCGGTTGACTCAATCGAACTGGCATAGGGCTGCTCATCATTGACCACCAGGTACGAATCCTGGTCAACCACGACCGGATGTCCATTGATTTCATACAGTTCGCAGCCCTGGAACGTGGTTTTGATTGACAGCGGCGCCGTATGTTGGGAAAAGGCAATCTGATCGGTCAGGGCGTGAATGATGATCGTCTCCTGACCAAACAACGAAAGGATGCGCTGGGTTTCCGGCGCTTGATAATCAGTTCCAGGAAATGAACGCAAAATCATACCAATTAGGGTCAGGGTTCAGGGTTCAGGGTTCAGGGTTCAGGGTTTCAAAACCAGGGTTCAGGGTTCAGGGTTCAGGGTTCAGGGTTCAGGGTTCAGGGTTCAGGGTTC